>CAMOMM010000214.1 GCA_946619805.1 uncultured Bacillota bacterium
TAGGCCAGTAGCATTCCGATATACAGTATCCTAGCGGATTTCAGCTTTCCAAAACCGACAGCTTCCTTTAATGATTTATGATTCATTCGAGAATAAATGATGATCGGAACACCAAGCAGAAACAGCTTGCAGACACTCTTGATCAGATAGTCAGGTTTCAGAAACTGTTCAATATAGGCCAGTACTGCCAGTGAAATAACTGCCAGTATCAGAGATATTAATGATGACTTCTTCATTATGCTGCGGCGGCAGCGGCTGCTGCTGCATCTCTGGACCGCTGGATCCTCAATATGACAAATAACAGCACATTATCGATCAGTACGCTGTCATGGCTGTTGGCTTTGATGACCAGCATTATTGAATAGAGAATTCTTTCACTTTTACCCATGTACCAGCCGTTGAATTCCTTATAGGTATTGAGATATATCTCAGCCTGGGAGATCTGTTCGACGATGCTGAGATCATCCATATCCAGTAATGACAACACAGCCAGCAGTTCAAGATGATAGCTCTTTGATATTTTTATGTCGTTGCGCTTAAGCAGATCATTGATCTCCAGAAAGCGCTGGGTCTTTTCTCCCGGTGAATTCAGGTTCAGGGAAAGAATATGACTTAATTCCTGATTCCGTGAACTGCGGAATTCCTGTTTTAATATCCGGAATGATTCATCCATTTCCAGTAATATATTGTCAACATCGATATCTGATACTGCCAGTAAGGCAGCAAAGATCAGATCGTAATCAGCAGTAAGTAAGGAATGGTCCCTTTTCATCTGTTCATAGATGACTCTGGTCTTATCGATGTAGTGACGGTAATTCTGCGGTTCAACATTTTCAACAATTATCATGGAAGTAACGATACGGTAGGAATCAGAAAACAGCCAGCCCATTTTCATTTCATCCATGACACCTTTAATCTTGATATAATACTCTTCATAATCAGCTTTCATAGCCATTTTAACTGACAGAGCAAGCTGAATATGGGAACGGAAAGATGAGAATATGCCTTCCCTCTTATTGATGTAGTCTCTTATCTCGATTATTCTCTCTTCAGGCACATAATCATCCTTGCCCAGCATGAAGGATGCCCGTAAGCACTGGTCGGTTGTCGATGACCACTTGAAGCATCTTTTCAGCAATGCTCTGGCATCAACAAATCTTTCGCATATATTCTGAATGTAATCGTTCATATACTTCACCTGATCTTTCATTCAAATTTATATTACTTTAAATGGAATTCTGCTTCAACAGTGACAGTTAATCTTTAAAAATCCTTAAACTTTTGTGTAGAATGATTTTATATTACAACGGAGGTCAATTTATGAAATTTTTCAGGAAGTTTTTCAGCAGAACTGCTTTCATGTTATTAATGATCATCCTGGAAGGACTGTTCATAGCGTCAATATTCAAGTGGTTCCGCAACGAAGCTGCCTGGATTGAAATCATCTTAAGAATATTAAGCGTCTTCATCGTGCTTACCATCATCAACAACAGCAAACATCTTTCCAATGACATGCTGTACATAATGATCATCGTCATCTCTCCTGTTTTCGGAACAGCCATTTATCTGTTACTGGGTGCCGATCTGTTTTCCAGCAGGACATTTTTCAATCTGCTTAATTCCACCCTGCGGAATGCCAGATACTATTTCAAGGATGACGCCTTATTAGAGGAGCTTGAGGAAAAGTATCCGTCAGATAAGGGAACATTCCATTATCTGCAGAAAGCTGCCGGCTTCCCATGGTACCGCAACGCCTCAGCCAGCTACTATCCATTCGGAGATGAAGGCTATCCGGTAATGCTGGAAGAGCTGAGAAAAGCGGAAAAGTTCATTTTCATTGAATACTTCATTATTGAGGAAGGTGAAATGTGGAACGGTATTCTGGAGATACTGGAAGAAAAAGTCAGACAGGGTGTTGATGTACGTGTAATGTATGATGATCTGGGTTCATTCTTCACTCTTACCGGCAGATATGCCAGCCATCTGGAAGAAAAAGGAATCAAGTGCATACCGTTTAACCGCATCAACCCTATTCTCAACATCATCATCAATCACCGTGACCACCGCAAGATCATGGTCATCGACGGCAAGACTGCTTTCTCAGGCGGAGTCAATCTGGCTGATGAATACATCAATGTCAAACATCTCTACGGTCACTGGAAAGACAATATCATAAAGATCACCGGTGAAGCAGTCTGGTCCTACACCGTGATGTTTCTGACCCATTGGAATGCCTTCAGAAAAGATGATCCGGATTTTACCGTATTCAGATATACAGACAATGAAATAAAGGAAACAGACGGCTACATTGCCCCTTATGCTGAAACGCCATTGGGAAATGAAAGAACTGCTCAGAACATCTATTTCAATATTCTTGATAAGGCCAATGATTACTGTTATATCTACACACCTTATCTGATAATTGACACTGATTTCATCAATACCCTTATCCTGGCTGCCAAGCGCGGTGTTGATGTCAGACTGGTAACTCCCGGCATACCTGACAAAAAGATAGTATTCATGATAACCCAGTCCTTCTATGCTCCGCTTATCGAAGGCGGTGTCAGGGTATTTGAATATGCCCCTGGCTTTGTTCACTCCAAGGTATTTGTCTCCGATGATAAGGTAGCTACTGTCGGCACGGTCAATCTTGACTACCGTTCACTGTATCTGCATTTTGAAAACGGAACATGTTTCTACGACTGTTCCGTCATTAAGGACATCAAAAAGGATTTCACCGATGCCTTTAAGGAATGCCGTGAGATCAAGCGGGAAAACGCCCATTATGGCATCATCAGAACCTTCATTGTTTCGGTGCTTAAGCTGTTTGCTTCATTAATGTAAAATAAAAAATGCTTTCCGGTTACGGAAAACATTTTTTATTTAGAATAAACCCTGTGCCAGCATGGCATCGGCAACCTTCATGAAACCGGCAATGTTGGCTCCGGCAATCAGGTTATATCCCAGGCCATACTGTCTGGCGGCATTTACGGATGTTTCATGAATGTTGACCATCATTCTTCTTAACTGATCGTCAACATCTTCCTTAG
>CAMOMM010000215.1 GCA_946619805.1 uncultured Bacillota bacterium
ACGGTAAGAGAAAAATCCAAAAGCTTTTAAATTAAACGTGGATAATCCAGGTAGGTAACTACCTGGATTTCTTATATGTGATAATGATTAAAGCACGTTTTCTGAAACGCTCAAAATTGTTATAACCATAGGCAGCTTTAATGATGGTTTTCAGCTGGTTGTTAAGACCTTCAGCTATGGCGTTAGTGTAATGAATCTGGTTCTGGCTGCGTGAGATCCGATTAGAAATGCCAACTTTCCATTTGAGATAAGTAGATCCAACTTTTTTAAGTTCGTCTACATCGGAATCTATAAGTCTTTTGGAGATATATTCAATAAAACTCATGGCTTCAACGAAGTTTCTTCTGAGATAATACTTATACAGATCCTGAAGGATGTTATACGAAGTCATTAATTCGTGATCCAGCAGTAAACACTTGAAGACCAGATCAGAGAAATGAATGGCTACGCCTGAGTTCTTAGGTTCAACGTATTTATTAGGAATATAATCATTACGGCAGAGGAAATATCTCCAATGAGATTTCATAAAGCGATATTCTACAGAGTTTTTATGAGTTTTAGTCTTCATCACATGGATCCTGATCTTATTGATGGCTGTAGTAAGCTGAGAAATGATATGAAACAGATCTATTATGTGGATAGCGTTAGGGAAGAAACGACTATGTATATGAGCATAGCCATCGTACATATCAGATATGAAATACTGAACATTAGAGCGTTCTTTAAGAGGAATAGCCTTGAAATACTCATCTAAATAGGCAGTCTGACGGCTTTGAATTATATCGACTATCTCTTTCTTATCGTGATCGTATAAAACGCAACAGTATTTGTGGCCCTGACCGTCATGAAACCTGATCTCGTCAATACAAAGGACCCTTGGCAGTGGTCTTCTGGGAACGAAAGAAAAATGATCGTCAAATATTTGTATTATACGCGCAACGGTAAGACCATATCTTTCGGCTATCTGAGTGAATGTATAATTTTTTGAGAAGTCAGAGATAATGGAATTCATTACCTGAGCAGAAATCTTAGAATAACGTTCAATACCTTCAATTGGAGGAGTGAAGGTTCTGTTACAGGTTTTACACAGAAATCTTACTTTCTTTATTCTTAGAACTTCTTCCAAATACTCGCTACAGGAGCAGTTTATCTCTACAAAATCATAATCGTTTATAACAACATGGGTAGAATTACAATAGGGACATTCTCGTCTGTCAGTTCGTTGAATGACCTGGTATATGAAACCATTTGAAGTCCTGATCTCCTTATTATCCGCATTAATAAAATTATCCGGGTTGATACCCATCCTGTTTAGTATTGTGTTAAAATTCATTTGAGTCTCCTTATCCTTTTTTTTGTTCAATTCATAGTATAAGGCAAGACTCATTTTTATTTGACTTTTGAAAAGCTATTAAATTAAACGTGGATTTTACTTTTCTTCGTCCACGTTTAATTTAAAAGATCCTTTTTTCTTTTTATATTATCGATATCTGTGTAAAATACAGCAGATGGAATTTCATGAATGTTATAATAACTGTAATAAAACGATTGTATTAGAAGTATAGAGGGCCTTGTTTATGAAGAAAGTATTCTTAAATATCCTGCTTGTATTGATAGTATCCGGTTACGTATTGCCGTTAATAAGTAATACCAAAGCGGAAAATGTAAGTGATAAATGGAATCTGGTAGCTGAAAAGACGGATATCAAGTGTACATCTGTTTATAATGTAGCCGGGTATGCGGTAACAGGTTTTGATGATGAAGATCAATGGCCTTGGTATGGATTGGCCAGTGCTGACGGTAAGTATATCGTTGAGCCAAAAAAGGTCATGGAAGATCCTAAGATGAACTCCTATGGTGATACTTTCTTCATTACTGACGGCATGATCTGTGATTACAGACGTGGTTACTATAATCTGGACGGTTCTGAAGCATTTGACATGTATCTGTATGAGCCAGCTCTTACCGGAAATTTCTTTCTGGAAGATCCTGTTGCCATGCCGTTTCATAACGGTTACACTCTGATCCAGTATATCTACCAACAGTATGTTACTGCTCAGGGTGGTTATGTTACTGATTACTCACCGCTGTATCTGGTTGATCATAAGGGCAATGTGATAGAAGAAAGGGAACATAATGAGCACCGTATGTTCTATGGCGGTGATGGCATGTATGTGGAAACTGATTTCAGAACATTTTGCCGTTTCTATGACTATCAGGGAAACCTTATTGTTGATCTGACAGATCAGGGATATGGCTCATATGGCGGCATATACCAGAATGGCTATTGCTGGGTCGGTCTGGGAAATAATGGCCCTTATGGCTTTGTGAATATATCAGGTAATCTTGTTGTGCCATGTATATATGATAATGTGAATCTGTTTAATGAAGGTTTGGCAGCAGTGCAGAAGAACGGTAAATGGGGATATATAAATACTGAAAATGAAACTGTCATTCCTTTTGAATATGATGCAGCCTACGGTGCCGGTGGGGGATTGGCATCTGTTGGTAAGAATGGTAAGTTTGCTTTTGTGGACTACAATAACAATGTCGTCATGGACTTTGAAGACTGGGATGACATCACTTCCTTTACGGGGGAAACAGCTTATGGAATCAAGGACGGTACTCTTTACGTTATAAAGAATCAGCTTGTAAAGAAGGGGATCAGTCCGGTAGCAACCATAATACTTACAACAGTGGGAGTCGGTATTATAGCTGGAGGTGCCCTGGGAATAAAGGCAGGACTGGCAGCAGGGGCCGAAGCAACCACCGTTAAAGCCGTAAAGGTAAAGTTTGGACATAAGGATCTGCTTATCTGCAACAGTAATGAAGAGCTTATCAAATACCTAAAGAGTCAGCCTAACTTAAAGGTTAAGGTTGTCGAACAGGATAAATTATTTGAACAGGCTAAGAAGTCTAAAGCTGATCTGATCATTGTGGAAATATCTTCAGATGACCAGCTTAATCGATATCTTTCCAATGTAATAGAACAGGAAGACATAAAGTCAAAGCGTGGTCTGATAATTA
>CAMOMM010000216.1 GCA_946619805.1 uncultured Bacillota bacterium
CAGATCCTCACCGAATCTGGCCATGTACATTCTGGTAATGAAGGAACCCACGCTGTGGCCGAACATGAAATAAGGCAGTTCAGGATACATACCGACAACCAGGTCATGGAGTTTCTTTTCATCATAGACCATGGTCTCAAAGCCTTTGTCACCCCAGTCACCCCATCTGTCATTTTCAACGGCTGTCTTGCCATGTCCGACATGGTCATCAGCGGCAACAATATATCCGGCTTCAACAAGCTGAGTTATCATGTAAAGATAACGGCGTGAATGTTCACCGAAACCGTGGATCAGCTGAATGATTCCCAGAGGTTCTGCAGCGGGAACATAGACCCAGCCATAAACTGTGTCGCGTTCATTAAAAGACGTGAATTTCACTTCATGTAACATATCTTATTATCCTTTCCGGGCTTAAGCCCTTTGTCTGTCACTGATATTTTAACACAGAATCAATGAAAAATCTCCCGCAGGAGATCATTCACTTATGCATATCGTACCGTCAGGCATTCTTCTGAACTTCTTCATGAACTGCCAGGCCAGACGGCAGGTATTCGGTCTGATGTTATGCTGATGATTGGAGATGGAAACCAGCTCTGTATAGATGTTGCCGTCTTCGCTTTCAAAGCATCTGATAGTCGTAATACTTTCCGGATATTCAGGGTCATTAACTTCAATATTGTAATCACCCTTAATACCGTAGATCTTGTCTTCCCAGTTCTGCTGATCATCAAAACTGCAGTTATAAGCTTTCTTTATCTTGTTGATCCTGAACAGGTTGACCATGCGGTTAACGCATTTCTGATCCTGGAACGGCAGTTCAGCCAATGGAGACTGTTCACCGCCATTGTAGAATACCGGTACCAGAACGCTGTCATTGACACGGAAGGCCTTGGTGAA
This sequence comes from uncultured Bacillota bacterium, assembly GCA_946619805.1. Classification (GTDB taxonomy): domain Bacteria; phylum Bacillota_I; class Bacilli_A; order Erysipelotrichales; family Erysipelotrichaceae; genus RUG521. Next base: position 898 of record CAMOMM010000216.1, read on the forward strand.
CTGACAGTTCTCACCGACATCCACCGTGGCATCCATCGGGGCAACAGCCGCTACAAACAGCGGATATTCCTGATAGAAGTCCCAGGACTTGATGCCGCCCATGGAGAAGCCCGTAGCGTAGATCCTGGTTCTGTCGATGGCAAATTCCTCAGCCAGTTTTTCAACGATTTCGACTGTTTCGGTTGCAGTAACACCCAGATGCATTTCCACGGCACACAGCATGAAGTTATTGTCTCTGGCAATTCTCGGCCAGTCACCGATCATGGCAGTGGCAATTGCGGTATCCCCGCCACCATGGAAGCACAGTACCAGCGGTACCGGATGCTCAGGATCATGGACTTCCATGTTCTTATTGTAGAACAGCACATAGCCTACTTCATGGGTCGGTCTGGTAATGCCCGGACCTACGTTATCAGCAGAAGTATTAACGGTCACTCTGACCGGCTTCATGATGACACCTTCCTTGCGGCAGTTAAATGACTCTCTGATCCGACCGGCCCATCTTTTATAGTCACCGATGTATCTGTCATACTGCTCAATGGCATCAAATCTGTCGCATACCGCTACTCTGTTATTGCTCTTTAACAGTGCTGCATTGGTCCGTTCACTGTTGCCGACGGAAACGATGCTGACATTTTCAAATTCAACTTCCGGAACTACTGTGGTGTTTTCCAGAGTCAGGGCAGTCAGAGTAATGTCGGCCATGCCCAGATCTCCCATTCCGGCCTTGCCGGTTATTTCCTTCATATAATATCTGGCCAGATAATCTGCTCCTTCACCCTTACCGTAAACATAGCAGGCTACCGGTGAACCGAAGATAAAGTATTCAGGAACCGGGTCAAAGCCCGGTCTCTTCATGGCTGCTTCCATGAAGCGGTTCTTTGGAACCTTGTCATCGTATAAGATGCCGTGAAAGAATCCCCACTGACTGATCTTGGTCTTGTTGACGACTGTTTCATATAATCCTGCCGGCTCCTCACTCCAGCTGGTCAGCGGGTTGGCAAAGACCACTGATCCGCCGTTTTCGGAAGCAATGCAGGCCAGTTTTGATTCTTCAGCCCAGTCAACCGCCTCTTCTTCATTCAGTTTTCTTTCCGGGAAAACCAGCAGTAACGGCGCACTGTAGCCGTAGTTGATGATGTCTGATTCCATGACATCCTTCGGTGCATATACGTAGATGTCATGATCTTCTATTTTCAGTAATGTTATGAAGCCACCTGTTCTGGCTTCTCTTGTTTCTGCCTTTCTGATTGCTGCCATATTATTCTCCTTCAACATTTATCTGATTTTATTTTAAATAGTCTGTTTTTATTTATCATTTAATAACAACTTCACGATTTATAAAAATGTAACCCTGCTGCCATGCTCATCAGTATTTCATTTGCATGAGAATATATCAGACCTATATAATTTACTTATCAGATACCTTAATAATTTTTTACAGGAAGGAGTATACCATGCAAAACAAGTTTTTCCCTGACATTAAAAACAAATTCGGCTTCGGCTGTATGAGACTTCCATTGGACGAAAACAAAAACGTCATCATGGAGGAGGTCTGCAGGATGTTTGACCTTTACATGGAAAGAGGCTTCAACTATTTTGATACCGCTCACGGCTATCTGCACGAGCAAAGTGAGATTGCCATCAGAGAATGTCTCACCGCAAGATATCCAAGAGAAAGCTACATTCTGACCAACAAGCTTTCCGACAACTATTTCAAAACCGAAGCTGACATCCGTCCTTTATTTGAAAAACAGCTGGAAGCCTGCGGTGTTGATTACTTTGACTTCTATCTGATGCATGCGCAAAGCTCATCTAACTATCAGCACTATAAGGACTGCCATGCCTATGAAACAGCATTCCGGCTGAAGAAAGAAGGCAAAATCAGACATGTCGGTATTTCCTTCCACGACACAGCGGAAATGCTAGACAGGATCCTGACTGACTATCCGGAAATTGAAGCTGTTCAGATCCAGTTCAACTATCTGGACTATGACAGCCCAACCACCCAGTCCAGAGCCTGCTATGACGTACTGGTCAGACACAACAAACCGGTCATCGTCATGGAACCGGTCAAGGGCGGGATCCTGGTTAACCTGCCTGATGAAGCCAGAGGGATCCTGGAT
>CAMOMM010000217.1 GCA_946619805.1 uncultured Bacillota bacterium
CCTGGTAATTTCTTTTATTGAGATATTTCGCAATGGCGATCCCGGAACGGGCCGCGCCGATAACTAACGCTTTCATATTACATCAGAACTCCAATCAGTATTCCTAAAAGAGACAGGACGGCACCCCAGCTCCAGAACATGTAGACGACCTTGGTCTCCGGCATGCCTCCTAATTCGAAATGATGATGGATCGGTGACATTCTGAAGATCCTTTTGCCATGGGTAGCCTTGAAGTAGGCAACCTGAATGATGACACTGGCAGCTTCCAGAACGAAGACACCGCCAACCAGAACCAGAGCCAGCTCTTCCTTGGTGACCATGGCAACAGCTGCCAGCATTCCCCCTAAAGCCAGGGAACCGGTGTCGCCCATAAAGATCTTGGCCGGATGCAGGTTGAAGCGCAGATAGCCAAACAGTGAACCTATGACGGCACACAGGAATACCGCCACATCCCGGTTATTGCTTCTGATGCAGAAGTAGACAAACGGGATCGTAGCCAGAATTACCAGTCCGGAAGAAAGACCGTCCAGACCGTCTGACAGATTTACGGCATTGGAAGTTCCGGTAAACATGAAGAATACCAGAATCATGTACAGCCATCCCAGATCCAGTGATTTTCCGATAAACGGAATGATGATGGAGCTGTCATTGACATTCTTGTAGAAGAGATAGAAGACAACAGCCAGCACTGACTGCATGAAGAACTTGTATCTCGGCAGCAAGCCCTTGTTGTTCTTCTTGACAACGATCAGGAAGTCATCGATGAAACCGATGACGCTGTATCCTACATAGGCCAGCACGACAACCAGCAGGTTGATGTTGCCGAAGGATCTGAAGTTGACGATAAGAGTGGCCAGGATCGAAGCCAGGATAAAGACTACCCCGCCCATTGTCGGAGTCCCGCTTTTGACCATGTGGCTCTGCGGGCCTTCCTCACGGATCGCCTGTCCGAATTTCAGTTTATGCAATAAGGGAATGGCGAAGGGATACCCCACCAGACACAATGCCAGCGCTATTACAAAGGCCAAAATCATTTTTACTGCCATACTACACCTCTTTTTTCACAACAGTAGGTATTATAGCATCATAATGCCTCTGTTGGAACAGTTAATTACTACTCTAATTTGACGGTTATCGGAGTACTCTGATTGATCGTTTCCCCTACCGCCACGCTTTGCGAAGTTACATAACCGGAACCATCCAGCGTTACCTGGATGCCGGTCAGCTCCCAGAATGCCGTTACTTCCTTGCGGGACCAGCCCAGCATATTCGGCATCTTCATATTGTCCTTGTTGACCAGCAGCATGATCCTCTGCCCTGATACCAGGGTGCTGTTTTCGGCCGGATACTGAGCAATGACGGTATTGCCGGTTCCCAGAAGGATCATATTGGCCTGTACATCTGCCAGTTTCTTGTTGGCATACTGTAAGGTGTGATTGACCAGATTAGGCATGCCGTTGACGAATTCACGGCGGTTATTCTCCGTTACTTCCTCCACCGGGGTATCCTTGGTGATGCGGTACTGTTCACTGATGACAGCTTCCAGATCCCTGACCCACTGATGGTTACGGGCATAGGCATAGCGGTCTCTGTAACAGACATATAACAGGATCTCCGGGTTTTCAGCCGGAAGAGTAAGGATGATACTGTGAATGTACTTCCCGCCATATCTGCCGTTTTCGGCAACTTCACCGGTACCGGTCTTGCCGCCGCCGGAGAAACGGCTGTCGACATAGATCGTACCGCCGGAAGTAACCGTATATTCCATCATCTTCAGGATGGTTTCGGCAGTTTCCGGTTTGATCGGCTGGCCGACTACTTCTCTTTGTCCCTGATAGACGGTTTCACCGGTATAGCTGTCGACGACTCTGTCGACGATGTAAGGTCTTAACATCTTGCCTTCATTGCAGAAAGCGGTATAGGCCTGAATTACCTGTAAGGCGGTATAGCCGCAGCCCTGACCGAAGGTGCTGGTCGCAATGTCCAGCGGATGATCCAGGTTGGCAATGCCTTCGGCTTCATTTTCGATCCCGTATACGCCTGTAGGCTTATAGAAACCGAACTTGTAAAGGTAATCAGTGTAGGTATCAATGGTAATGTATTTTTCCAGACAGGTCAGAACCCCGGAGTTCATGGATGTACCATAAGCCTGCCAGAAGTTGATCGTGCCCGGATTGATGTCATCGTAGTTCTGAATGGTGCTTAACCAGCCCGGTGCTCCTTCATAGGACACTCTGGTCAGATGACCGTTTTCCGGCCAGCCTACATAGTAGCGGTTGCCATAGTACATGTCATCCGGTGAGAAGTTGGAAGCATCGATGGTAGCTGCATAGGTGAAGGTCTTCATGACGGAACCAGGTTCATAGGAAACCATGGAACAGTAGTCCAGATAGTCCTTGATGTCCACAGTATTCTGGTCAAAGGTCGGACAGGTATCATAGCCTAAGATCCTGCCGGTCTGCGCTTCCAGAACAATGCCCCAGGCAATGTCGCCGCTGAAGCCGGAATCCATGCTCTTGGCCAGGCATTTCTGTAAGGCAATCTGTATACGGCTGTCCAGAGTAAGATAGACATCCTTGCCGTTGATCGGAGCAACATAGTCGATCTGCTGACCGACGATCGGTGATCCGTTGGTATCGCGGTAATAGGACTGGGAGCCTTCGGTTCCCATCATGTATTCATTAAGGCTGGCTTCCAGACCGGTCTGCCCTTCAATGACATTGCTGCCCCCGTCATCTTCCCTGACGTAGCGGGCAAAGCCGATCAGATGGCTGGAGAACGGAGATATCGGATAGACACGGGCTGAAACCTTGATGAACTCAATGCCTTTAAGATCAGCGGCCTCGATCCGTTCCTTCTGCTCACGGCTGATGCAGCGGCCGGCGGTTCCCAGATAGGTCATGAAGACATCCTGGTTAAGCAGTTCCAGTATTTCATCCCTGTTGCCATGCAGTATGTCAGCCAGTACCGTGGCAGTGTTTTCCTTATCGTATACATAGTAAACGTCCAGCTTGTTGCCC
>CAMOMM010000218.1 GCA_946619805.1 uncultured Bacillota bacterium
GTACGGCCGCGCATGTAGGCCAGAGGAGCTATTTCAATTACGCCCTTCTCCATCAGTCTTTCCACTGAACCGTTGCCGAAGATGGCATCGAAGGAGTCATAGATAGGTCTGAGATAAGGGTCAACCTTTTCCTTCAGATCACCAGGCAGAAAGCCCAGCGATTCCCCGGCTTCCACCACCGGTCTGGTGACGATTATCTTGCGGCACTTTCCTTTTCTTAACATGTCACAGGCAAAGACAACCGCCAGGAAAGTCTTTCCGGTACCGGCCGGACCGGTAACTATGGTGATGTCATGAGTCCTGAAGGCATCGTAGAGAGCCTTCTGGCCCCTGGTCCTGAGATAGAACTTGCGGCTGCCGGCAGCGCTGATGATCGGTTCCTTATAGAATTCCGTTTCAGACTGATTGACGACTATTGCGGTTGCATCCTGATAGTCAAGAGAACCCTTGTCATGATAGACACTGACAAAGGATCTGATGATATCGGATATCCTGTCTGCGGTTTCCGGCCGGGAGGTCTTGATGAAATCATCTTCCAGATAGACCTTACAGCCCAGCTGAGAGCCGATCAGTTCCAGATTGCAGTCTGACTCACCGCAGATTGCCATGATGATATCCAGATCAAGCTCACTTACATCGATTACCTGATATTTCTCCAATGTTGCCACTCCTTTACAGCCCCAGTTCCTTACAGGTCTTACGGACGAAATCTATGTCGCTGTGAGGATACTTTACTCCGTTTTCCTCCTGCCAGCTTTCATGTCCCAGGCCGATGATCGTAATTATGTCACCTTCCTGAGCATTCTTAATTGCGTATGTTATTGCTTCCTCGCGGTTTTTGATCAGAACATATTCCGGTCTCTTCCCGGTTTCCTTTTCAACCTTGTCAAAGGAAGTCAGGGTATCTGCCGTGATCTTCTCGTAGGTTTCCCACCTTAAATGGCCTGAGGTGATGATCGAAAGATCAGCCAGACGGGCACTGGCTTCACCCATGCCATAGCGGCGGTCCAGTGAACGGTTGCCATCGGCTCCGAAGACACATACCACTCTCTTGGGACGGTATTGCCTTAAGGCCCGCAGATGATTGAAGGTACTGTAGCCGTTATGGGCAAAGTCCACACAGACCTTGAAATGTCCGTTGTCAAATACTATTTCAAATCTTCCCCTGATCAGAAGATGCGTCAGGGCTTGGTTGATGGTTTCATAGTCAATCCCTTCCATCTGGGCTATGGCCACACATGGCACGGCATTGAGGGCGTTGAATTCACCCGGCAGATTGATGCTGACATTGCCCTCGGTCTTTCCCGAAACATCAAAGCGGATGCCCGGATAGCCATCAAAGGTCCTGGTGATATTGCTGACACGGTAATCCGTATTCTCACTTTCACCATAGTAATACAGCGTCTTTTCCTCTTTCAGGAAGGATTCAAAACGGTGCAGACTTACATCATCTCTGTTAAGGAAGCCGATGCGGCTCTGATTTATCATGTTGGCCTTGCAGCAGATCAGATCGTTTTCATCCTTATGCTCAAAGCCGCCGATATGATCGGTAAAGTCCAGATTCGTCCAGATACCATAGTCGAAAACCATTCCGTCAACACGGTGCATCTTCATGGCCTGGCTTGATACCTCTATTACCACATGGCTGCATCCGCACTCCACCATCAAAGCCAGATACATCTGCATTTCCATGGCATCCGGTGTGGTATTGGCCAGTTCATAGACATAATGGCCGGCTGTTTCCTCACATGGGATCGGATGGTACAGATCAGCATTGACCACCTTGCTGGCGGAAACGTCAAACACCGGCATTATTGCCCCGTTGGTACCGATCGTTCCGGTCTTATAGCCGGCTGCTCTGAAGATGTCAGCCATCATATGGGTAGCAGTGGTCTTGCCCTTTGAACCGGTAATGGCCACGGTTTTCAGTTTGCGTGCCGGATAGTCATAGAAGGCTTCCGCAAGCAACGGGCTTGCTTCACGTGAACTTTTCACTCTGATGGCACAGACGCCTTCAGGCAGTTCAACATCCTTTTCCACAACGATCAGACTTGCCCCCTTCGCAACAACGTCATTGATCAGATCATGGCTGTCAAACCTGGTTCCCGCTATACAAATAAAACCTTCCTGAGGTTTCAAAAGACGGTTGTCATGAGCCAGTCCCTTTACTTCGTCATCGAGGTTTCCCTGTAAATATTCATAGTCGATATTTTTTATAAGTTCTCGTATTTTCATACTCAAATTATAGCACCTATGAAGGCACAAAAAAAGTCAGTATTAACTGACTATTTCTTTCTTGCCTTGCGAGCCGCTTCCTGTTTTAATTTGCGACGTACGCCTGGTTTTACATAGTATTCTCTTTTGCGAGCTTCAGCAAGAGTACCATTACGGCTTACCTGTCTTTTGAAACGACGTAAAGCATCATCAAGCATTTCGTTTTCCTTAAGAACTACCTTTGGCATGAACTACCCTCCCTTCTGAAACCAGCAATTTACTTGCAACGCTATAATTATATACAACTTAAAATCAAAATGCAACCGCGATATTTTACCATCTTACATTTTCCAGATATCGCATGAATCTGGACTCATACTGATCAGCTCGGCTTTCATCGCAGATGCACATCAGAGTGTAGAATCCCTCCGGTGTATCGTAAAGGCCCAGCATGATGCCATGACCCCGGGTATCGGTGTATGAATAGATAAGACGGTTCTTTTCTTCCTTTATCAGCTGACTGCTTACCACATCGGCAGCATCATAATAGCGGGCGCCATATTCCTTCAGATAACCGGCCCAGCCCATCTTATCCACTTCCGTACGCGGATATAACAGTAACTCCAGATAGGTCTCATCGTTGGTCAGGGCATAGTTGGCACCCTTTACCTCTGCTTCGCGGTATTCATGACCGCTGTAGATGGTCAGCTTGCCGTATTTATGAGGTACCAGCACATTATGTTTCACAGCCGTGCTGCCGCCATAACGGTCAACTGACAGATCAAGTTCAAGCCGGTTTTC
>CAMOMM010000219.1 GCA_946619805.1 uncultured Bacillota bacterium
CCTCTGGCTGTTGAGCTACGGAATAGGAACCATTCGGGATCGGAGCAGACTGAGATGCCAGTGTTACTCCGCAGATACGTGCCGCTGTCTGCACCAAAGCCGTCAGTGATATCGGGAAAGCAATCGTTTCTCCTCTTGTCTCTGTGCAAGGGAAGTCAAACAGACTCAGATTATCGTATGCTGTCATTGTGATGTTCGCGCCGTCATACGTGTAATCTACGATGTTATACGAACCAATAAGAAGTGAATCTTCCTGAATCTCTTCCTCTTCGTCATCAGGAATCTCTGCGACACCATAGAATGTGAGCTGGCATGTCGCATCACGGAAGTTATACGGAGAATACAGTCCATCCTCGTTCAGAACCGTAATCGTAAGCTGTCCAGTGACAGCAGCTCCGATGGTGAACTGACCATCCATGGAAGTGGCGTTGTCCAAGACAATGCCATTCAGGCTGATATGTTCGCTGTCAATCGTGAGCTGCGTGTCATCTGCAAGCACCACCAGAAGTGATGCACCTGTTAAGATTTTGATATTGCCGAGATTTCTCATATCATACCTCGATAATGTTGAAGGCTATATCATTCCTGCGATACCCTTGCACATAAGAGTTGACCATGGCTGTGCGGTCACCTACGTAAAACTGTTTCTGCACTCTCTTATTCTGAAGAGCATCATGGTACTCGACCCAGAATGTCTCAGGATTTACCGCCTCAAGAACTTCTTTAGTAGCGGCGAAGTCGATGCCTGCCCATTTCAGTTCCAGCTTTCGCTTCCGTGTCCGAAGGTTCACATGCATCTTGCCCTTCAAGTCACGACCTGCATCACTGTCAGACACCGACTGAATGCCCCACTGCAACTCCGAAGGGTCGGGAATCCATGCGTCAGGAGAACTAAGTCCGGCCTTCGTCTTTGCAACCTTCAAGATCGTTTTTTTGATTTCTGCACCGTTATCCGTCATATCATCACCCTATTGCTACGACTGTGCCGTACCTGCCGCTTGCCTTTCGCTCGCCCTTCTTCATAGCTCTGTACAGAACTTCAGAATCCAACTTAACAATGACTTCGATAGGAGCATCGCCCTGTCCACCGAGGACCCCGGCTACCGCTCTGGCAACACCTGCGCTGACGGAGCTGACGATCTGGTCGTTGTTCATAATTGCCGTATCGCCACCGATTGTGCCGACAAGCTCAGGTCCAGCTTCTCTTGCGATGAACATCTGCCCTGTCGTGCCGATAAGTCCACCAGATGCATATCTCTGGACAGGCTGCCATCTGCCGTTCTTGTAAATACCGCCTGTTGCGCCTTTACCATAGCTGTCCTTTTTCTTGGTAAATACGGCGGTGAATCCCGAAATAAACCAGAATGCAATATCTGAAAGCGAAGGAAGCTTTCTCTCTTTGATTCCAGCCTTAAATCCGGCAATCTCTCCAATCTTGAATGCAATATTCTTATAGTCGAACTTGGCAGTATTCTTACCAAGTGTAAACTTCTTTACGCCAGATCCTGTCTTCTTGTCATACTGAGCGGTGTTACCCTTCAGAATAAAAGCCTTGATCGCACTGCCAATCTTCTTCGTGTACTCAGCAGTAAAGTTGGATATCTTGGATCCAGTAACCCCTTTGCCTTTGAAGTAGTCGTAGATTGCCGTCCAGTTCTTGGTACTCTTATCGCCGTTCTTGATATTATCGATCGCCTGCTGAACAGTAAGTGTTCCATTGTTAAGCGTCTTCTGCTTTTCCGTCAGGCCATCTGTTACCCTCGAAATATTTGCCGTCACTTCCAGCGTTGTGGAACTAAGCTTGCCAAAGGACGAATCTAACTTCGGGGCAGCTATCGGAGCCGGTTTCTTAGGAACCTGGGGAGCCGGAGTTGTTGGTTTTGGAGTAGTTGGTTTCAGGAACGGCCCTGCATCCGTCTTCCCCATGAGCCTTGCATTTGTCTGGTTGCCCTTCTTTTTTGAATCGGCATAACTTCCGATATTATGCTCTGCTTTGTACCTATCAAGACTAAAGCCTTCAGAACCAAAGCCAGACTTTGAAGTATTAAAGCCGTTATCTGTCTTCGATCCCTTCCACTTCGACCATCCCTTAGAAGGATTGGGATACATCTGGTCAATGATGTCATTTACTTCCTTGCTCTGTAAGGTCTTGGTATCAGCCTCTACATCACTAACTACCCACAGTAATGCAAGCGGAATCGTAAGCTGAAGGCCGTTACCAATAAGCGAAAGGAATGAAGCTGATCCTGCTCCTGCAGCTCCGGCTGCGCCTGCACCAAGTGTTGTCCCGGCAAGTTTCGCAAGAATTCCAGAAATAACTCCAGCAACACCTTTAAGGATCATGTTTTTGGCAATAACAAATGCCAGTAAGAGTGATATCGTTCCGAGATGATCGACAACCCATCCTCCAAGTGCTTTTGCGGCTCCCGGCCATCCGCCATAAACAGCCTTGACCTTATCATCGATACCCTTCCAAATACCTCCGATTATTCTGCCCCAATGTCCTGCCTCAAGTGCCTTGACGAGCAAATCGACAACATTAGCAACAAAGTTCCCGGCATTGAAAATCAGCTTGCCAATATCAGTGCCAATTTTTGACCAATCATTCGCTGGAACACTTTTGATGCCGTTGATGATGCCGGTCTTTATCTGCGCCCAGTTTTTGCCGAAACCTTCGAAGACTCCGTTTATCGCCTGAAGCAGACGGTCAGCCATCTTGAATCCATTCTGGAAAAGTTCTGACCACTTGATGTCAATCAGTGCGCCTGCAACAGAACTGCCGACCTTAATGCCTGCCTGATGGAAGTCAGCCGGACTCATCTGTGTGCAGAAACCAGTAATCGCAGTGATGACAGCATTCGGGAATGCGGATAGATTCTTCCTTACTTCATCCCATCTGATGTTGTATACGACCTTCGCAAGTGCCGCTCCAATGCCCTGACCGATTCCATTCCAATTGACAGAATCAAAGAAGGAGGATCTTGCAATCAGTGCGGTATTGATAGCACC
>CAMOMM010000220.1 GCA_946619805.1 uncultured Bacillota bacterium
CATTTTTGACAGAATGGCACTGCTGTATGGATTGCGGGCAAGCAGGACAAAACCGGAGGTATCACCGTCCAGACGGGTGATGCAGCGGTTAATATAAGTTTCATTCTTGCTGTGATAGTAATATGAAAGAGCGTTAGCCAGGGTCCTGTCATAGTTTTCATATGAAGGATGCACCGGCAGGTAGGCCGGCTTGTTTACCACGATGATATCCTGATCTTCATATACGATATCCAGTGGAATATCAGTATCCACGACTTTTTCATTGTCGTCTTTTTCATTAAAGACAACTCTGATGGAATCGTTCAGTTTCAGACGTTCAGTCAGTCTGCATGGCTGACCGTTAAGAAAGACTCCTCCTGTTTCCTTAAGAAAGGAAAGACACCTCTTGGAGTAGTCATGTCTTAACAGAAATTCCCTGATATTTACCGTATCCGTATCGCTTGTATATTCAAAAATTCTGATCATGTTTCAGTTTACCTGTTTTCCTTATTAGTCTATCATATTGTTATGAAATCAATCATTGAAAATTATGTACCTGTTAACCGGCAGGAAGAAAAAGACCGTGAATTAATGCTTAAGATCATAGAGCAAGAAGGTGTGCCCTTGGGCAGGGAAGCGGAAGCGCACTTCACCGTATCGGCTATTGTACTAAACAGACAGAGGGACCAGTTCCTTTTTGTCTACCACAATCTCTATGATAGCTGGAGCTGGATGGGCGGTCACATGGATGGTGATCCTGATCCAAAAAGAGTAATTCTCAAGGAAGTGGCAGAGGAATCAGGACTTACCGATGTAAGCTTTATTTCAGATGATATCATTTCTCTGGAAGTGCTGACGGTTGAAGGCCATGTGAAAAGGGGAGAATATGTTTCAGGACATCTTCATCTCAATGTGACATATCTTCTGGAAGCTGACAGTAATGACCCGTTAAGGATCAAGCCTGATGAAAACAAGGGGGTAAGCTGGTTCCCGCTGGAACAGTTCACCACAGTATCCAGTGAAAAATGGTTTAACGAACATATCTATAACAAGCTTTATGACCGCATAACATTCTTACTGAATAATGACTGAAAAGTCATTTTTCTTTTTGAAAAAATTTACATCTGATACATCAAGTTTATTGAATAAGGTAATGAATTGTAATAAAATTTTAAGTGTGTTTTTTCACAGGAAAGGTGGCCATATTATGACAAGAAAAGTAGGAACTGTTTCAATGGGCATCAGATGTCCTATCATCAGAGAAGGCGACAATCTCGCTGAAATAGTAGTTAACAGTGTACTTGAGGCTTCTGAATCTGAAGGCTTCAGTTTAAGAGACAGAGATGTTATCTCCATCACGGAATCAATCGTTGCCAGAAGCCAGGGAAATTACATATCCGTTAAGGATATTGCCCGGGACGTCAAGGCAAAATTAGGCGGTGAAACCGTCGGTGTTATCTTCCCTATATTATCACGTAACAGATTTGCCATCTGCTTAAGAGGCATCGCCATGGGATGCAAGAAGATCGTCTTAATGCTTTCATATCCGCGTGATGAAGTGGGAAATCAGTTACTTACTGAAGATCAGCTTGATAAAGCCGGCGTCAATCCATATTCAACCGTTCTTACCTTAAAACAGTACAGAGATCTGTTCGGTGAAAACAGACATCCGTTTACCGGTGTTGATTATGTCCGGTATTATGCCGATCTGATCAGGGAAACCGGCTGTGATGTTGAAGTGGTATTCGCCAATCATGCAACTGACATTCTTCCTTATACAAAGAACGTCATTAACTGCGATATCCATACCAGAAAGAGAACAAAGAGGATCCTTACTGAAGCAGGAGCCAATGTCTGCTCACTGGATGACCTTAATACAGCTTCAATTGACGGATCAGGCTATAATGCCAGATACGGTCTGTTAGGATCAAATAAGGCCACTGAAGATACAGTAAAGCTGTTCCCAAGAGACTGCCAGGATCTGGTTGAAGACATCCAGAGAATGATTCTGGAAAAGACCGGCAAGCATGTGGAAGTAATGGTTTATGGCGATGGCGCCTTCAAGGATCCGGTCGGAAAGATCTGGGAACTTGCTGACCCTGTTGTTTCACCGGCTTCTACCGCTGGCTTACAGGGAACTCCTAATGAACTGAAACTGAAATATCTGGCTGATAACGACTTTGCCGAACTATCTGGCGAAGAACTGAAGAAGGCTATTGAAGCCAGGATCAGATCAAAGGACCGGAACCTGGTTGGCCGTATGGAATCTGAAGGAACAACTCCTAGACAGCTTACTGACCTGATCGGTTCACTGTGTGACCTGACCAGTGGATCAGGCGATAAGGGAACACCGGTTGTTCTGGTACAGGGATATTTCGATAACTATACCGCAGAGTAGGGAATCACACGATTCCCTTTATTTGTGCTGAAAAGAGTCGGTATATTCATTTTTGTGCAATATGCTATAATAGAAGGCGAACGGAGTGATGCAAAATGTTTAAAAAATTATCTGTTGTCACCTGTATCCTGTGGATACTGGGGTGGGCAATAGCTTATCTGATCATATTACCGCCAATCAATGTGACTTCACTGTCTTTCTGGATTTTCTTCGGACCGGCAGTTCTTCTGCCACTGTACTTTCTGATTCAGAAAGCAGCCCTGAAGAATGGCTTCAACAAGGGAAAGAGTCTGTGGCCGTTATTAATAGTCATCATCGGAGCTGCCATATTCTTTGGAGGAATGGTTCTGGTATCACCGGTTACTTCCTCAAAGGCCTATGCCAGCCGTATTGATGTATATGAATCCTCATTTGAGCAGGACATTAATGAAGTTGATTTTGACAACCTGCCATTGCTGGACAAGGCTTCTTCCCAGAAGGTAGGTGACAGAGTGGTCGGTCAGATACCTGATCTGGTATCTCAGTTTTCCATTAACCAGGAATATTCATTGATCAACTACAAGGGGCAGATCGTCAGAGTAACGCCATTGGAACACAATGACTTCTACAAGTATTTCTC
>CAMOMM010000221.1 GCA_946619805.1 uncultured Bacillota bacterium
CGGGAAATGCACAGCCCACAATGCCGAATAGCGGTCGGTAAACCCATATCTGTTTCTGATGGATAATGGCAGAAATTCTTCTATTTCACCCGCATTGGCCTGAAGCGCCTGCTGCATCAGGGTTCGGAAAGTCTTGGGCTTGATCTTATCCTTTATTGAGTATACCGGAGTGATCCCCAGTATGGAGGCCATGTCATCCTTGGTAGTCTGTGAGGCCACGATCTTGTTGCCTCCTTCATATTTGCCGACAACAGTCAGATGATCCCCTATCTGCAGGGTTTTATACCATGGCTGATTGAACACCGATATCTTGAAGACATCATGGTCATTGCCCAATTCAAAATGCAGTACACTCTTACGGGAGCCGAAACGGAACATCTTGGGACGTGAAAAGACCTTTCCTTCCACAACTACACGGCAGTTTATGGTCCATTGATCATAGTCCGTAAACTCCAGTTTTTCATAGCGGTAAGGAAAGTAGTTCAGCAGATCTTCAGTACTGTTGATGCCCAGCTGATTCAGGGCTTCCTTTCGTTTCGGTGTAAGTCTTATTTCCTTCATTTCTTTAAAGAAAACTCTTTGAGAGACTCAAAGAGCTATTCTACTCCAATGATAAACGGATAGATATCCTGGCCCCCGGAGCTGACTCCGCAATCCAGCTGATATTTATCGGTTATGTATTTTTCAATTTCGTGAGCCTGTCCTTCACTGGCGCCCAGACCGTAGATCAGGGTCACATATGAAGCATCCTCATCGATCATGGCGTCGATCAGTTTTCTGGCAGCTTCCATCATGTCAGCTGAGGAAACGACGATGTCCTTCTCGAATATGCCCATGTAGTCATCCTTGTGGATCGTCACGCTGTTGAAGCTGGTGTCCTTGATGGCCGTAGTAACCGATCCGGTCTTAACACTCTTGATGGCTTCCCTCATGTTGTCGGTATTGGTTTCAGCGTCAGCACTGGCGTCCAGTGCCAGTACGGCACTTAAGCCCTGTGGAATGCTCTTGGTTTCCAATACGATGACATTGCGGTCCTTGACGACCTTCCTGGCCCGCTGGGCAGCCAGGATGATGTTGGAATTGTTCGGCAGAATGAAGACGGTGTCAGCGTGGATGTTCCTGATCACGGAGACAAAGTCGCCGGCTGCCGGATTCATCGTCTGTCCTCCGGAGACAAAGTATTCAACCCCTGCCTGACGGAACATTTCCTCAATTCCCTTGCCATTGACAACGGAAATGAAGGCATAAGGGACGTTTTCAATTACCTTCTCGGTATAATCCAGGGTCACATGGTGATCCTTTTCAATGTTTTCGATCTTGATGGTTTCCAGAACGCCTTCCTTCTGGCATCTGTTGAGCACATCGCCCGGTTTTAAGGTATGTACATGCAGTCTGATGACATCATCTTCCCTGACAATATTCTCAATTGAACCGCTGCGTCCTAACAGACCTTTGAAGGAATCAAAGTCAAACTCCTTATCTGTGACCTTTAAGCCGACTTCCACGCAATAGCCCTTTTCGGCAGCCTTGGTTTCCTGTGCACCGGCTAAGGCAACAGGTTTGCCATGGAGGTAAGCATTGAAGCCTTCAATGATGGTTACCAGACCGGCGCCACCTGAGTCGACAACTCCTACTTCCTTTAAGACCGGTAACAGTTCCGGCGTGTGCTCCAGAGACTTTCTGGCGGCTTCTTCCAGTGCCTGGAAATACTGCTCGACAGTACACTTTTTATTGGCCTTGCAGAAGCGTGAGGCCTCTTCGCTGGATTCACGGATGACAGTCAGAATGGTTCCTTCAACCGGTTTCATGACAGCTTTATAAGCGATCCTGGAGGCATTTTCAAAAGCATCGCAGAAATCCTGAGCCGTAACCGTCTGCTTGTCAGTCAGCGTGCGGTAAATGCCCTTGAAGATCTGGGAAAGGATAACACCGGAGTTTCCTCTGGCACTCATTAACATATTCTTGCCCAGGGCCTTGGAGACTTCACCGATGTTTTCACTCGGAAGCTTGACAGCTTCCCTGACCCCGGAGCCGAAGGTCATGTTCATGTTGGTTCCCGTATCACCATCCGGTACCGGGAAGACGTTCAGAGTATTGATGTATTCGTGCTGATTGGCCAGGTTATTGGCACCTGAAACCAGCATCTCCCTGAACTGCCTGCAATTTAGTGCGTTCATAAATCCACCTGCCGTTTCTAGTCAATTACCTTGACACCCTGTACAAAGACATTAATGGCGGCAATATCGATTTCCAGAGTCTTGCTTACCTGATACTTGACTCTCTTCTGGATCTCGGAAACAACTTCCGTGATCTTGACTCCATAGGCAATGATGACATAGATATCCAGTTCCAGGCCGTTTTTGGTCTGCTTGACCTCAACGCCCTTGGCCAGGTTCTCCTGTCTTAACAGAACGGCCCAGCCGTCCTTGAGGAACTTGCGGGATGCCATCCCGACGACCCCGAAGCATTCACAGACGATCGCACCCGTCATTGAGGCGATGGCGTCTACTGATACATTGATTCCACCTAATGTTGTTGTTGATTTCATTGCTGGCTGTCCTCCTGTGTATTTTCCGTATTTTCGTCAGTCTGAGTATTCTCCGGTTCCTGCTGGCCGGTTGCCATCTTTTCCATTTCCTGACAGTTACGGACGATGGCATTGTTATGATCGTAGTCCAGATAGATGCATTTATTCGGACTGGTCGTCGTAGTGATGATGTCAATGTAGTTCTTCAGCAGCGGGATCCCGTCGATTGAAGAGTACACCGCATATCCTTCATCCATAATGAATTTTACCATATTGGTATCATAACTCAAAGAGAAGTCCCTCACCTCGGCAATGCGGGATATCGTATCAAAATCCAGCCTGCTCATGGCGATGGCCACCTGGGCGACCTTGTCATCCTACACATTCATAAACATCGGCAGAATGGCAAGTCCCTTGATGTATTTCTGATCAAACTTGATGATCGAACCGTCACCAA
>CAMOMM010000222.1 GCA_946619805.1 uncultured Bacillota bacterium
TATGAACAATCTGACGATCTTTTTCATACACTTCTCTCCGAACTAATACTAATATTATAGTCATTTTATATAAAAAAACTTAAAAAAATGAGAAGCTGTGCTGCACCAGTTTCTCATTTCTTTTACATTTGTTTACAAATATCCAATCAGGATTTCTATTCACCTTCAGAATAATCGCCTGGAACATCATCTACGTTTCCAGCAGGTTGTTCTTCTTCCGGACTTGCCTGATCCTCAACTGATTGATCTTGTTCGCCAGGAATATCTTCAGTTTCATCTTCAGAAGCATCTTCACTTTGACCTGCTACATCATTTCCATTATTCTGAGTATCAGGTTTGTTGCTGGTAGATTGTTCCTTATTGGAATCAATCGGATCATTATTGGCGGAACTGCCTTCATCTTCATTATTATGAATCTGATTAGGATCAGCCAAGACCTCATCGATATTATCGTTTACTGTCTTCAAAATATAAACAATATAATGAACTTTACCGTCTTCACCAAGTTTTGCCTGATCGATCGTTGAAATCAACATCTGGTCTTCAGTTTCAACCAGTTCAGCTTCAGCAGCTTTCAGACCCTTCTCTTCCAGATATTCAAGGAACTTATCTTCAGCCATTCCTTTGGTATTCTTCAGGATTTCGGAAACGGAATCATCTGTTACTTCATTTTCATTTGAACCCGTTCCTTCATTTTCTTCTGCTTTCTTCTTTGTAACAGAGAAGTCTACAGTATCTGATTCTGAATAAGAACCTGTCTTAATATATGCAACTATTCCATCTTCTTCGCCTTCAACCGTTGTGACAGTACCAGGTTCCAGACCGTTTTCTCTGAGATAAGCGACGAATTCCTCTTCACTCTTACCGACATATGATTCATCGATTTCAATCACTCTGACCGGTTTTGGACCCTTAGAGATCTTATAGCTGATCATGGAACCCTTCTCAACTTCACCGGATCGGTAGGAAACGATATGTCCTTCAGCAACCTCATCATCATACACTTCTTCGCCATCGCCAAGCTCCAGACCAAGTTCTTCAAGATAAGCTCTGAATTCATCAAGTGTATCATGTCTTCCGGCTTCAAGCGTTACAAAGATGGCTTCTACGGTTTCGCCCTCATCATTAATCAGATAGATAAATCCGTATACTTTCATACCAAGTCTGGATGAATCGATCGTCCACCAGCCTTCTGAATATTTGCCTTGGATATTTCCTTCCTTGACATAGATTTGTGAACCATCTTCTGATACATCAGTTACATAGGCTACATGATGATCCATTACCAGGATGGAATTCTTGGCTGGTTTTGTTCCAGTGTTATAACCGGAAATTCCCGCTCTTCTGAACCAGTTACCGGCATCACCCCAGTTAGGAAGTCTAGCTCCGGTATTGACATTAGCCAGATACCATACAGCCCATGTACAGTTACTGTTAAGTGAACCAGGATATGGATTATAGATACTGTCAGGATAAGACAAAGCATCAGAAGCAGGACCTGTATCAGCTCCCGGATCATAATCCTTCAGCTTTTCCCAACATTCGCTGTTGCCGGTAGGCTCAACAGGTGAACGTTTTTCTTCTTCTTTGACCAAGACATAAACTGTATCCCCATCAGTATAAACATCACCGATGTGTAATTCATTTAACGGATTACCGTTTTCATCAAAATCATCGCTCGTTAAGAATAACGACTCAGGAAGTCTTACGACATAATACTGACCATCATCATCCTTATCGTTTGTATATCTGCCGATATTGCCAACCAGTTCATTCCAGGAAGCTTCAAAATCCTGAGTGATGTAGTAATAAGTTCCTGACTCATCGATGATCCTGTTGCCTTCAACATAAACAGTATCTCTTGTTAAAACGGAAGGCTTAACAGTCGGCCATTTCTGAGTCACATATTCATTATCTTCAACTTTATACTTATCACCCTTAGTGTAGAATCCGCTTATTTCAGGATTTTCAACAACAGTCACATCAACAGATAATTCATTACCTTCAATCTCTGCAGTAAGTTCAGCTTCACCAACACCATTTATAGAAAGCTTTCCATAACTGTAAGACACAACACTATCATCAGAAGATGACCACTTGTAGTCAGCAGGATCAAGCCTGGTCTTATCGTCGCCATCAATCATAAGGATATAAGGCAATACAGCATCTTTCTGACCCTTGTATAATGTCAATGAAACAGTATCCGTGACAGTTTTACTTGTAGTAGCTTTTACATCATTGGACAAAAGATTCGTTGAAGAGTCATCTGCAGCATTATAAGAAAATGATGGATTAATAGATTCTGAATAAGATAACAAGGATGAAGTAATCCCTCTTCTTAAGGACAACGTCTGGAATGTAGTTGACGGTTTCTCCCCTAGCCCAAAATCACCGCTTCCTTGAACATCTATATTTCCTACTGATAGTTCTGCTTTTGCGACTATTGGATTGTTATAATTATTAAACGTTAAAATAATAGATTCACCGCCTGAAGTCAAATATCCTTCTCCACTATTATTAACGCTCACGCTATTAATCGTTCCGTAACAAGGCACTTCGACAGCTATTGGAGTAGTAAGATTATTATCACCATTCACAAAAGTAATTGTGTAGGTTCTGTGTCCTTCCCAAGTGCCACCATCGGTTCTTTGCAGATTTTTATAAGTTGCTCCAGGAGTAACAGTTATATCATCTCCTATATCATCTCCTTTTTCGGCAAAAGTCAGTGTCAATGTACCCTCAGCACTTAAATATTTATTATCTATTCCCCACTGTTTATTATTATCAAACGCATATGTTAAATTCACTGTAAATGCTTCATTAGATAACCTGGATATCTGATAATAATTATTATTTACTAATTCGGATTTCACTAATCCTTGAGGGTCCATTGATTTTAAATAAATCTGTTGTACATTTGCAGAGGTACAACAGATTTATTTAAAATCAATGGACCCTCAAGGATTTTAAATAAA
>CAMOMM010000223.1 GCA_946619805.1 uncultured Bacillota bacterium
AATTCAATTTTGATTATGATGGCGACATCTGTGCCGAAGCCTGGGTGCTTTCCTGTCATCCGGATGGGCCATCTGTCATTGCGGAAGGAGAATATGCCGGCAAGACCTTAAGAGAATACATCGATGCCGAGGGGTTTGAGGTGCTTGGTACCAATTGCCGCCGTTTCCGTGATTTTCCGATCCTGGTAAAATTCATTGATGCCAGAGATGATCTGTCCATTCAGGTTCATCCATCCAACGGTTATGCTTTACGGAATGAAGGCCAGTATGGAAAGACGGAGATGTGGTATGTTCTTGATGCTGAACCTGGTGCTTTCCTGTATCAGGGATTTAAGAAGGCCATTTCCAAGGAAGAATTCAGGGAAAGAATAGAGAATAACACACTTCTGGAAGTACTTAATAAAGTAGAAGTTCACAAGGGTGATATTGTTTTCATTGAATCTGGTACCCTCCATGCCATTGGCAAGGGTATCATGGTTGCTGAAATACAGCAGAACTCCAATGTCACATACCGTATTTACGACTATAACCGCAGGGATAAAAACGGTAATACCCGTGAACTGCATATTGATAAAGCTCTGGCGGTAACCAACAGAATACCGCCTGAAAAAGGAAATGTCGGATTCCCGCATATTGCGGACTGTGACTATTTCACTGTTGACAGAGTAAACCTTGACGGTATCTCCCGCTACAGAATGCAGGGGAGTGTTACGGAAAAATCCTTCCTTTCATTACTGATCCTGGATGGAGAGGGAACAATCTCTTCCAAAGGTGAAACCAAGCCTTTCAGAAAGGGTGATTCCCTGTTGATAACAGCCGGAAGCGGTGATTATCAGATTGAAGGAAAATGCGATGCCTTAATGACAACCATCAGGGAAAAGGCTGCACCTATGAGAGTTGGAGTTATCATCGGTTCTTATGAGACAAGAATCGGTCTGGTGGATGAACATGACAGCATTCTTTCAGAAGAAAGATTCCTGACCAGAGCTGAAAGAGGATATAAAGCCATTCTGGAAGAAGTCGGTGAAGAAGTACTGTCCATACTGGAAAATCATGGTGTACCATTGGAACAGTGTGTCGGGGTTGGTGTTGGCGTACCGGGAACCATAGACAGAAAGAAAGGAATAGTCAACTATTCCAATAATATCAAATGGGAGAATGTCAACATTGCTGAGGAACTGGGAAGAGTTATCCCGTGTCCGGTCAGAATTGCTAACGATGCAGACTGTGCAGCTCTGGGCGAGGCCATTGAAGGTGCAGGTAAAGAGTACAGTGATGTAGTCATGTTTACCTTGGGCAACGGTGTAGGCGGAGGCATCATTCTTAACGGCAAGGTATTTGAAGGCGGCATGATCGGTGGCAGTGAACTGGGTCATATGGTTGTCAAAACTGATGGTCTGCAATGCAGCTGCGGCCGTAAGGGCTGTCTGGAGGCCTATGCTTCAATACCGGCACTTCTCAGACAGGTTAAGGAAAAAACCGGTGTGGAAATGTCGGTAAATGAAGTGTTTGAAAGATATGAAAAGGGAGATGATGCAGTAACAGAAGTACTGAAGCAGTACATGGATGTTCTTGCAACTGCAGTTGTCAATGTGGTCAACATCTTCAGACCGCAGCTGGTATTGCTGGGAGGAAACCTGTCCAATCATGCAGCGGTTATGCTTGATACGATCAGAGAAAAGATGGCAAGGGAATGCTTTGGTTCACCATATTCAGCCATACCGCAGATCGCCATAGCTCAGCTGGGTTCTGATGCGGGCATAATCGGTGCCGCAAATCTTTAAAACGGATATGAACACTCAGGTAACTGGGTGTTTTTTTGTAACGGTATGTGATATGATAATAATATAGAACATAAGATTACAATATCTTCAGGGAGTATTTATGAAACAGGTGTTTCTTGTACTTTTTACTATCACATCATTGATCCATCTTTATGACAGCTGGAATGATGACAGTAAGCGCAGAGCCAGAACAAAGCCGTTTTTACTGTTGTTATTACTGCTGTTTTATATTGTGTCAACCAGGAAAGCGAATGTTTATCTGATACTGGCACTGGCTTTCAGCTGGCTTGGGGATGTATTGCTGATACCGAAGGGGCATAAGTGGTTTACCATGGGAGGAATAAGCTTCATCTTTTCCCATGTATTCTTTATTCTGACCTATCTGCCTAATGTCACTTTCAGGGCAGTGAACTGGCTGATTGTTGTTCCTATGGCAGTTGTTTATTATGGTATCAGCATTTTCCTGATGCATGTGCTGAAGCCGACAACACCAAAAAGCATGGTATTGCCAATGCGGTTCTATCTGCTTTGCAACAGCACCATGAATGTGGTGTCATTGATGCAGCTAATGAGCTGCAGAAGCTTTGGAGCCTGGGTAGGTTTTGCCGGGGCATTGCTGTTCTTTATTTCGGACTGCTGTCTGTTTATCGTCAGGTACTCAACAAATCCTGAGATCATCTTCAGAAAGCACTTTACGGTCATGCTGTCTTATCTTCTCGGTGAACTGCTGATCGTATTGGGAATTCTGAGCATTATGGGATAGAAACTGTTTTAAAAGGAGAGGCGTATGAAATATGTATTTATTGTAAACCCTGCCGCAGGTGATGGCCGGGGAGTGGAAGCCATTAAGGCAGCATATGAGAAATCACCGGAAAAGAATGACTGCACTGTATATGAAACCAGAGGTATTGGTGATGCAACTGAATTTGTCAGGAAATGGATAAAGGATAATCCAAAGGAAGAGGTAAGATTTATTGCCTGCGGTGGGGATGGAACTCTTAACGAGGTATTCAATGGAGCAGTTGGTGTGGAAAATGCCAGTGTTACCTGCTATCCATGCGGCAGCGGCAATGACTTTGTCAAGGTCTTTGGCGGTCAGGAAACCTTCATGGATGTTGAAAAACTGCTGCATGCTACCACTCAGCCATTGGACCTGTTAAAGGTTGGTGACCGTTACAGCAATAATGTGG
>CAMOMM010000224.1 GCA_946619805.1 uncultured Bacillota bacterium
CATATCAGACATATTACCGGATAACGGACAGGCCGTAATACTGTTCAAGCCGCAGTTTGAAGTCGGACCGCAGAATCTCAACAACAAGGGAGTTGTCAAAAACAATGCTCTTGTAAATGCTAAAATGAAGGAAACCCGGGAAATGGCCCGGATACTTAAACTGAAACTAAAGGGAACTGTCAGATCTCCGATTACCGGACAGAACGGCAATCAGGAGTATCTGATGTACTTTGTCAAAGAAGGAGAATAAATGCTGAGAAATCTCTACATCAGAAACTTCGTTCTGATCGAAGAACTTAATCTGGATTTCAATGACGGCTTTTCGGTATTTACCGGAGAAACCGGTGCCGGAAAGAGCATTTTCATCGATGCCATCAATATTCTGATCGGCGGACGCTTTAATACGTCAATGATCAGAAAAGACTGTGACAGAACGATCATTGAAGGAACATTTGACGCTGATGCAGAGATATCTGCCAGACTCTCACAGATGGGTCTTGACGATGATGCATTGATAATCACCCGTGAGTTCTATTCCAATGGCAGAACAGTCAGCAGGATCAACCGCCGTACGGTTACTGCCACAGCCATCAGAGACATCCTTACCGACTGTATTGATATCCACTGTCAGCGTGACAGTCAGTATCTTCTGAACAGTAAATATCACATGGCTCTGCTGGACAGCTATTGCCATGATGAAGATCTTCTGGAAGAAACAGCTGCAAAGTTCAGAGAATATACCAAGCTGCAGAAGGAATATGAAGAACTGCTTAACAATGAGTTCAACGGTGCACAGCTGGAAGTAATACAGTATCAGCTAAACGAACTTACCAAGCTTAAGCTAAAAGCCGGGGAAGATGAGGAAATTGAACAGCAGCTGAAGCTGTATCAGGCCAAGGAAAAGATCAGAACACTTGTTGAAAAGACCAGAGACATGTTTACCGGTGATGAGGGTATTCTGACCAGACTGTATGACTTTACCCGTCAGAAAGACAGTTTTTCTGATTTTGAAAATATCCGTGACAATGTCAGCAATATCGTAAACTCCTATTATTCTATAAATGATGACTATGACTCTATTATCAGTTACTTTGACAGTGATGATATAAGTGTTGAGGACATTGACTCTCTCAATTCACGTCTTTATGATCTGCAGAGAGCCAAAAGAAAGTACAGTCTTGACCTTAACGGGCTGATTTCACTGAAAAAAGAACTGGAAAATAAACTTGACAGTTACTCTAACCGTGAACAGAGAATCAAGGATTTACTTAAGAAATGTGAAATTTCTCATCAGGATTATCTGAAATCAGCCAAAAAGCTGAGTGACCTGCGCAGAGCTGAATCAGCAAACCTGGAGAAACAGGTTGTTGAACAGCTGAAAGATCTCAATCTGGAAAATGCCGTATTCAAGGTAGGTCTTTCTGAAGGTAAAGAGACTTCCAGAGGCAATGATGATATTGAATTCATGATATCCATGAATAAAGGTCAGCCATTACGGGCACTTGCTCAGGTAGCAAGCGGCGGTGAAATGAGCAGACTGATGCTGGGTCTTAAGACCGTGTTCTCTTCATTACAGGGAACCAGGCTGATTATCTTTGATGAGATAGATACTGGTGTTTCCGGTTATGTGGCCTTTAACATGGGTGTCAAGATGAAGGAAATATCTCATCGTGCCCAGGTATTTGCGGTAACTCATCTGGCTGCCGTAGCTGCCATTGCAGATTATCATTTCCGCATTGAAAAGACTCAGAACGATACAACTACAACAGATGTTGTCGAGCTTGACAGAGAAGCCAGGATAAGAGAACTGGCTGTATTGTCAAGTGCTTCGGTAAGTGAGGCATCACTTGCTGCTGCTGAAGAATTACTGCAGAAAGCGTCCTTGGTGAAATGAAAGTAAAGGAAGCCATTGAGAATTATCTGTATCATATTACCGCAATAGAAACGAAGTCCGACAGGACTGTTTCTTCTTATGGAAACGATCTTGCCCGTTATCAGGCTTTCCTCAATGAAAAAGGGATAGAAAACATCGAGGATGTCACCAACGGCGATCTTCAGATTTTTCTTGGGGAACAGCTGGATACTCTTTCCAAAAGGTCAGTTGCCCATACTCTGACGGTATTGAGAAATCTGCATTCATATCTGTTTGTAACCTTTGACATAAAGAATCCTACCGATAATCTGACGGTCAAGGTCAACGCAGATCATCTGCCTTCATTCCTTAATGAAGAAGGAATCAGCAGACTTCTTGAAAGTTTTGATGACGAAGATGCAAAACAGTATTATCAGAGAACTATCCTGGAACTGATATACAAGACAGGAATGAGAGTTTCCGAAGTCTGCAATCTGACCGTAAAGCAGATAAATACCGTTCACAAGCAGTTAAGAATAACAGGGAAGGGCAATAAGGAAAGAATCGTTCTGATGGATAACGATGTTACTGAAAGAATGATCCATTACTACCGTAATATCCGTTCCATCTGGCTGAAGAAAAAAGACGAAGGAATATTCTTCATCAATCAGAATGGCAATGTCCTTAACAGAGAATATGTCTTCGCGCTTATCAAAAGAAAGCAGAATGAACTGGGATTACGCAGTATTTCACCGCATTCTCTCAGGCATTCCTTTGCCACTCATCTGCTGGAAGAAGACACCGATCTGCGTACGGTACAGGTATTGCTGGGACATTCCGATATTTCAACGACACAGATATATACTCATGTACAGACCAGCAAGCTTCATGAAGCAGCTTCCAGGCTGCACAGAGCCGGCTTGAAAAATCCGGATAACAACGGGAAGGAAAAACAGGAATAAACATTAACATGCTTAAGATAGAAAATCTCAGGGTTTATGAAGATCTTGATAATGAAGCGGTAATTGCCAAGGCATTGAAAAAAGCCAGGATCAATCCGGAAGATGTAATAAGATGTTCAATAACCAGA
>CAMOMM010000225.1 GCA_946619805.1 uncultured Bacillota bacterium
GAAGCAGCTGAAGAAGTCATGAAGGATGTCCGCATCCAGAAGATGCTGGAAAGAAATCCGGGACTGTTGAAGCATATAGAAGCCAATCCATACATATTCAGAAGATGGATCGCCAACAGTGAAACCTGCCGTAAATGCCCGGGACTATGGGCCTGCGGCAACGTCCCTAAGGGATACATGGAAACAATAGAAATGTCAGGGACATCCGTCAGCAATATTCTGCAGCAGTGCCGTTATCTTGCGGAAGAAGAGTCTGTTGTGGCACATAAGAAGAAGTATCTGATCTGTGATCTTTCAGATAAGGAACTTAAATATTCAATTGAAACCACGGATATCAGCAGGGAAGAAAGCGATTATGTGGATGTTTTCAATCTGGTTGCCGACTGGATCAGTCATCAGCCAAAGCAGGGACTTTATCTTTACGGTTCCTTTGGTACAGGCAAGACCTATCTGGCTGCCTGCATAACAAACCGGCTGGCCAAGAAGGGAATCAAGGTTGCCTTTGTAAACATCCCGCAGTTTTTCACCAGATGCCGTAACAGCATCGGGGCTGATTA
This sequence comes from uncultured Bacillota bacterium, assembly GCA_946619805.1. Lineage (GTDB taxonomy): Bacteria > Bacillota_I > Bacilli_A > Erysipelotrichales > Erysipelotrichaceae > RUG521. Next base: position 558 of record CAMOMM010000225.1, read on the forward strand.
CAGCAATCCTGATGCCCGTGATTATGTAGATAATTCCATTGAACGCCTCAAGAGGGCGGAAGTGGTGGTCCTGGACGATATCGGAGCCGAGAATACGACCAACTGGGTCCGTGATGACATTCTGCTGCCGGTACTGGATTACCGCTGTGCCAATGAAAAAAGAACGATATTTACCAGCAATCTCGACCTGAGTGAGCTGGAAACCAAACTGGCGTACAACCGGAGCGGACATAAAGATGAAATTAAGGCCGGGAGAATTCTTTCGCGAATCAGGGCGATGGCCATACCGCTGGAAGTTCCCGGTAACGACCGCAGATAGGAGGATCTATGAAGAGAAGTATAGGCATATTGACCAGCGGTGGAGATGCTCCAGGAATGAACGCTGCCATCAGAGCAGTAGCCCGTTCAGCCCTGGCCCGTGACTTTGATGTTTACGGTGTTTATGATGGTTATCTGGGACTTTGCGAAGGCAATTTCTTCAAGATGAACAAGGGAAGTGTTTCGGACATTCTTTTTAAAGGTGGAACCATTCTGGGGACAGCCCGTTTCCCTGAATTCACCAACCCGGCTGTTCAGGATAAAGCCATTGAACAGATGCGCAAGGTTGGAATGGATTCACTGGTAGTCATTGGCGGAGACGGTACCTACAGAGGTGCCGGTGATCTCTGCAAGAAAGGCATCAGCTGCATCGGTATACCGGGAACCATTGACAATGACTGCCCGGGTACTGATTTTACGATCGGCTTTCAGACAGCTCTTGATACCATTGTCGAAGCCGTTGACAGACTGAGAGACACCTCAGCCAGTCATCACAGATGTTCGGTAGTCGAAGTAATGGGCAATCATTGCGGTGATCTGGCTTTATATGCCGGTATCTGCTGCGGGGCTGAAATAGCCATTACTCCGGAAGTCGGATTTTCCCAAGAGGAAGTGATTGCCAAACTGCAGCATTTCGATGCAATAAAGAAGCACAGACATGCCCTGGTGATCGTTTCGGAAAAGCTTACGGATGTTGAAAAACTGGCCGAAGTAATCAGTCAGAAAACTTCATTCTCCGGACGTGCAACGGTACTTGGGCACATTCAAAGAGGCGGTTCACCGGTTCCTTATGATCGTTTACTGGCCAGCAGGATGGGAGACTATGCCGTTGAAGTCCTGGAAAACGGGGGATCAAATTTCTGCATCGGAATAAGAGATGACAAGATGATTGCGACTCCGATAGCTCAGGCTCTGATTCAGCCTAAGAACTTCAATCAGAATTTATACGATATATTTGAAAGGTTGGCTTAATATATATGAGAAGAACAAAGATTATCTGTACGATCGGACCTGCTTCCGAAAGTGAGGAGATGCTGACAAAACTGTATCAGGCAGGCATGAACATGGCCAGACTGAACTGTTCACACGGCAATCATGAGGAAAAACTGGAAAAGATCAAGAGAATACATAAACTGAATAAGAAGCTTGGTGCCCATATCGGCATCATGCTTGATACAAAAGGCCCTGAGATCAGAGTTGGTGAAATGGAAAACGGCTCTGTTGAATTCACCAAGGGCGATATCGTCAAGGTAGTTAAGAAAAAGGTTGTCGGCAATAAGGAGAGATTTCATATTGACTGCCCGGAAGTATACAAGGATGTCAACCCGGGCAAGAAGATCCTTATCAATGACGGCAAGATCACTCTTTCCGTCAAGGAGAAGGGCAAGGATGAACTGACCTGTGAAGTCATGAACAGCGGTCCGATAGCCACCAGAAAAGGCGTTAACCTGCCTGGTGTTGTTCTGACCATGCCGTTTGTTTCCGAGCAGGATGAGAAAGATGTCCGTTTTGGTGCCCGTAATGGGGTTGACTTCATCGCAGCCAGCTTTGTCAGAAGAGCTTCTGACGTCAAGGAAATAAAGAGAATCCTGGCTGATGAAGGCCGCCCTGACATTGAAGTTATTGCCAAGATCGAAAACAAGGAAGGCTATGATAACCTCAACGCCATTCTTAACGTCGCAGACGGTGTCATGGTAGCCAGAGGAGACCTTGGAGTGGAAGTTTCATTCCAGCTGGTTCCGCTGTATCAGAAGCACATCATTGACATCGCCAATAAGACCGGCCGTCCGGTTATAACCGCAACCCACATGCTGGAAAGCATGGTGACAAATCCAAGGCCTACCAGAGCTGAGGCATCCGATGTTGCCAATGCCGTATTTGACGGTTCTGACTGCATCATGCTGTCAGCTGAGACTGCCAGCGGCGAATATCCTGTTGAAGCCGTTCAGACCATGGCTACCATCGCTGAAGAATGCGAACGCATGTATGGCTATGAGGAATTCCTGGAAAACATGATTTCTCATTCAGACC
>CAMOMM010000226.1 GCA_946619805.1 uncultured Bacillota bacterium
CATCCGCGCACTCCCCGGTCAGCACATAGTGGTCGAGCGTGGCATAAGTAAAGCCGATCTTGTCCTCATCGGTCATGCCAGACAGGCCGTCTGACGGTGCTTTTCTGGTCAGACGGGCCGGCAGGCCCAGAAGCTCTCCCACCTGGATGACTTCATGAACCAAAAGATGGGACAGCGGGCTGAAGTCGCCTGCTGCATCACCGAACTTGGTGGAATAGCCGATATAGTCTTCAGAAGCATTGCAGGTATTGACAACGCGTCCGCCCTGGGGCAGGGCCTGGGCTACTGCATAAAGGGTCGTCATACGAAGTCTTGCCGGCAGGTTGATCATGGAATCTCTGGTCAGTGCCTTGGTATCTGAAACAGCCTCTGTGGCCAGGGCTTCGCTGATGGCGCCGGAAAGGCCTGTGACGCCTGCATGGATATTCACGGTCAGATGTTCAATGCCAAGAAGGTCTACGATCTCCTGGGAATCTGCAATATCTGCCTGTACGCCGTCCGGCATCATCACGCCGATGACCCGGTCCTTTCCCAGGGCTTCAACGCAGAGGGCAGCTGTCACGGAAGAATCCTTGCCGCCGGAGATACCGACCACGATGTCGCAGCCCGGCCCGTTGGCTGCCATGTAATCACGAATCCACTGTACGATCTCATCCTTTGTCTTTGCAGGATCTTTGAGCATAATAAAGACCTCCTTTGTGCAATGTATGTTCCTATACAGAATAGTTATTAAAAATATTCCGGTAAAACAAAAACCGGATGCTGCATCCTTGCAGGTCATCCGGTTCTATAGTGGAAGATAAGGGACTCGAACCCATGACCTTCCGCACGTCAAGCGGGCGCTCTCCCAGCTGAGCTAATCTTCCATCGCCATCTATTGTACCATATTTCTGAAAATTGTAAACAAGTTTCTAAGGAAAAAACAAAAAAGTTTACGTCCCAGCGCTTTCAGTCTGCCGGGACGTAGGCTGAGCTTGCTACCTGGCACCTTTTTAGCCTACGTCCCCTCGGCTGAAATCGGGAACTCCCGTGCTCCATCTCAATGTCGCTTGTCGTGAGCTATGGCCGGCCATGTGGGGATGCAAGCATCCCTGCCTGGCCGGCCGCACCGCACCGGACTTATACAACAAAAGGCAGTGGCTGAAATACAGCCACTGCCTGAAGTTCATTTTATTTCATCACGATTAATTCTTATCCAGGATGTTATACAGCGGAAATACCTGTTACACCAACGATAACGAATGCGATAGCGATGATGATACCACTGATGATCAGGGATACTGCGCAGAATCCCATGATATCACGAGCGGAAAGACCAGCAACACCGAGAGCCGGAAGTGCCCAGAACGGCTGAACCAGGTTGGTCCATGCATCGCCCCATGCAATACCCATAGCTGTGATAGCCGGCTTAACACCGATATCAAGACCAGCAGGCATCATGATCGGGCCCTGTACAGTCCACTGTCCACCACCTGACGGTACGAAGAAGTTAACGATACCAGCTGCCAGGAAGGTGAAGATCGGGAATGTGATGTGGTTGGAAATAGATACGAAGAAGTTACTGATAACTGCTGCAAGAGAACCGTTACCATTGTTGTAAACCATCAGTGCCTGGATACCAGCATAGAACGGGAACTGAAGCATAACGCCAGCTGCGCCGCCTGCTGCATCACCAACAGCGTGCACGTAACGGATCGGGGTTCTGTGGAACAGGATACCAAGAACCAGGAACAGGAAGTTAACAGTATTAAGATCCAGACCGTTCAGGCCCTTCGCTGCAAAGTATCTTACAAGATAAACGATACCTGCGATAGCGATGATGTAGGAAAGAACCGGGCTGTTCTCAATCTTCTCAGCCGGAGTAACCGGTGTCGGATACTCTCTCTCATCGTCCTTCAGAAGAGCAGGATCTACAACGATCGTGTCTTCCGGAGCCGGATGCATCTTGCCAAGTGCGATTGTCAGAACGATGACAACGATAAGGATCGTGATCAGGTTCCAAGGTGCAAAGATGGTCTGTGTTGTCGGGATACATTCTGTAACAACACCACCGGTATTGGTGATAGCCTGTACAACAGTACCGTCAGCCTTGGTGTAGTCCTGCAGGTTGCTGGCTGTGTTCAGGGACAGCGGGATAGAACCCGAAACGCCTGCATGCCAGATAACGAACATGGAGTAACCAGCTGCGATAACCAGACGATAGTCAACGCCCTTGACAGCCTTGGCAACTTCCTTACCAAGGAGAGCACCAACGACAAGACCGAAGCCCCAGTTAACGAATGTAGCGATAGCTGCAACAACAGCAACGATCATAACGCCCTGTACCGGAGTCTTAGCCATGCCAGCCAGCTTCTGAAGGATCTTCTTGATCGGGGGAGCTGTAGCAAATGCAGTACCGGTAACAACGACCAGTGCCATCTGCATAGCGAATGCGAGCAGGGCCCATACGCCGCCGCCCCATGCGTTAACGAGTTCCAGTGGGCCGGCTTTAGCAGCCGGGATCGCTGCGATAAATACAACGATGGTAAGCACCGTACAGAAGATGAACGGATCCGGCAGATACTTGTTCATCAACTTTACGAAAAAGTTACTGAGTGCCTTCATAACATGTCCTCCCTTTGTTGTGACACATAGTGAAATAAAAATAAATTATTAATAGTTACTAACCAATTATAAATTTTTTATAAACTTTTGTCAAGGCTCTGCCAATGGCATTATTCACATATTTGTTCTAAAAAGTTGGACACAATTGCCATTGACTTATGAAAAAGTCACAAAAAAGAGGTTGCATGTTACAAATCGGTACCGTTACCGGCCCGTGCCATTTTTTCTGAAGATACAATCTTAAGGGTGATTGACAATCATATCACAAAGATCCGGGCCGCCGCCTGAGGAAGTTGGGAAA
>CAMOMM010000227.1 GCA_946619805.1 uncultured Bacillota bacterium
CTTCTCTGCATGATCAGCGCCATGTCTTTACCGAACTGTTCAGCCGGCAATGACGGCAGCATTTTGACCAGTACAAAACATATTGTCGTTATGATGAAGAATGTCATCAGCATCAGTCCAATACGTTTTAACACATATTTAAATAAATACATAAGACAGAACCTCCTCGTCTGATCTGTATTAATCTCTCATGGATATATTATTATATCATTTTTAAAACTATAAATGTATACATACAGGAGTCATTTGTAACAGGTAATTGTGTTCTTTTTTTATTGAGGAGTAAAAAAGGACGGGATCAGTATCCCGCCCTTTGTTTACGTTGCAGTTAATAGTGCGTACTTCCGGTTTATTTGTAATCCAGAGTGCCGCCGTGTTCCTTAACGTAGTTAGCCCATTCTGCATCGTCCATAGCGAATGTGATGTACTGTAATCCGCCACGGCCCATGCCGAATACGTATTCTTCAGTATAGTAATTGACTCTCATGCACTTCAGAGTTGCAGAAGCATCCAGACCTACAGGGATCATGGTGTACTGCTGTAATACTGTACCTTCGATGGCAGCCAGAACAGCTAATCTTAAGCTGTTTTCAGCAGTTGTACCAGCGGTGATTTCCTTTTCGGAACCGTCAGCTGCCTTGGCAGTGATGGTTTCACCTGACAGAGCCAGATACCAGTCATAAGTTGCTGCAGTGTACTTGACACCGTCGATTTCAACTTCTGTCTGAATTGAAGTGTAGTCGATAGCCGGGTCATACTGATAGCTTTCCTGAACATATGCCTGAATCAGTCCATATGGGTCAAGAGCTGAACCTGTCCAACCTACACCGAACAGTAAGTCGATTGAGTTGTTCTTCAGGTAGCTTGAGAATGAAGATGATCCTAAAGGCTGAGACTGAGTGAATTCAATGTGTCCTTCAAGCTTGGTGCCCTTGACAGCTTCGGTCCATACCTGCTTTAACAGATGGTAACCGTTGTTGTAGTATGCACTTGAACCTGAACCAGGCTGACCGATGATGATCTGGATTTCCCAAGCATCAGAATTGGCTGGGATATAGCCAGCTTCAACAGCCTTGTCATAAGCCTGATTGAATAATTCCTTAGCGCCTGCCAGGTCATAGCCGGAAATTGAATCGATGGCTGCATCGATATCAGCGTATTCCTTGCCTTCGCCATATGAATCTGCCAGACCCCAGAAGTTAACGATAACCTGCTTAGCTTCATCAGTTGTTCTGTAAGCAGTACCTGTATCAGGGTCAGAAATGATCATGTTGCCATATAATGCCTTAGCTGGAGCACCAGTTGGGTCCAGAGCCAGTTCATATGCAGCACGGTCAACTGCGAATGATAATGCCTGACGGAATTCCTTGATGCAGATGATTCTCTTGACAACAGTATTGCCTGCGGTTACAGGAGAAGCAGTTGCTTCAGCGTTTGCCAGTGCACTTTCGTTAGGGTTGAGAGCGATGAACCATGTTGAGTCACCTTCTGTGAAGTAAGTGAAATCAGAACCCTGGTAATCATCCATGTCGTCTCTCTGTAAGCCATAGCTTTCCAGTTCGCCCTTTAAGAACATTTCAAGACGGGTTGAAGCTTCAGAAACCTGCTTGTAAGTGATATTGGTTGTCTGATACTGACCCTTGTGTTCTTCTTCGAAGTAACCATGCCAGAATTCGTTTCTGGCGAATGCCATGTTGCTGTCTGCCAGGAAGTCAGTCAGCTTGTATGGGCCATAGCCAACATATGTGTCAACAGATGTACCGTAGCTGTTGGAATAAACGCCATCGGTAACAGATGTGCACTTGTCATATGTAGGAATGTGAACAAGGTTCATATTTGAGCATAATGCATAGTTCAGATAGAATCCTGTTAAAGGCTTTGTTAATGCGAGAACCAGAGTATGGTCATCCTTGGCGAAGTAGCCAACATCGCTCCAGTCAACTTCCGGATAAGAATAGTCATATGCCAGATAGTTAGGAGCATCATCTTCACTTTCACCCCATGCAGGGTTACCTGTCATGGTTGTCAGCAGATACTTATATGTATCATCAGTTAATGGAGCCAGACCATAGTGGTCAGAGTTTTCATCAGCGTCCATCCGTGCTACCAGCTTATCCCAGTCAGAAACATCGAAGTAAGAATCGCCATAAGCACCGACATAGTCGCTCAGAGTATTGCCGCTCAGCCATTCGCTTAATGCCCAGTCAACAGCGACATAAACTGTATTTCCATCAGGTGTAGTGTAGACACCGTCAGCACCCTTGGTCAGGTCGTTGATTGTATAGAAATCATTAGTTGCGTTTTCGTTGATGACTGTCATTCCGGAATAAGCATATTCCTTGGCATTGTAGATCTTCAGGTTGCCTGAATAGAAGTTGTCAGCTCTGTAGTTAGCTGCCTGAGGATTCATTAATCTCTTGGCAGATTCAATGAAGTCGTTAGCTGTGATTGGATCACCGTTATCGAACTTCAGCCAGTCCTTCAGAGTGATTTCATAAACCTGATTTTCTGATTCTTCTGTAATACCGTACTTGCCTACATAATCCTTGGTTACGTCCTTAGGCATTTCAGTTGCCATGCTAGGAACGATCTTGTAACCATCCTTGGTTTCATTGTAGTCAAAGACATACAGTGAATCTTCAGTGTTGTCTATTACGTTTGTTGCGTCATTTGACTGATAGGTGTGGTTGTTCCATGAAGTTGGCATGGAGTTAACAGCGTAACGCATTGTATATGTTGTCTTGTCGTCAACATATGACTTGTCATGCTTGTCCTTACCACAGCCAGTCAGAGAGAGGACGAGTAATAAGACTAATACTAATATTAAACTCTTTTTCATACTTTCTCCCTTCCTTGCGTATTTTCTGAGAATAACATAATTCATTATTTCACATAAATTTCAAAA
>CAMOMM010000228.1 GCA_946619805.1 uncultured Bacillota bacterium
GCCCCTGCATCCGCTACTTTCTGGGCTAGCTGATGCAGATTTGCATCCGAAAGATCAGTAATTATTTCCCCGAAATTCAGCATGGCTATGACAATCTCACTACTGTTTTTCAGGGCTGTGATCTCAGAACAGAAGGCCCTGACCTTTTTGTCATCATAATTATCCAGCAGATTGATACAGAAAGCATCCTCATCAGCAAGTGTTGTATTCAGTCCATTTGCTGCCCCGGCAAAAGATACGCTTATACCTTCAATATCAATCGTTTTTTCAAGGGAAACCCCCGAAGCATTCGCAGTACCCACATGTTCGATGCCCGCATCATCCAGGAATCGTATCGTTGAACGAACGCCGTCAAGACCACTGTCAAGAGCATGATTTGTAGCTGTATTGACAAGTGAAATTCCCGCCGAGGCCATATTCAATGCCAGTACTTCCGGAGAATTCAGGTAGCCGTCAATACTGCAGTAACCTGCAAGGTCATCTGTATAGCCCTTACCGGCACCTGCAAAAGTCGTTTTCAAAGTCGCTATACTGTAATCTGCAGATAAGAAAACGTCTTTAACATATTTAAATGAATCCGAAAAATCAAATGATCCATTTTCACTGTCATAGGCCATATCAAGCTGTGTATACTGGCAAAGGATGTCACCGGCCGCAGCAATCGTAATATTTGCGGTATAGCCTTCGCTGACCATGTCCGTTATCATCTTTTCAACAGACAGCATCGAAGGCGCAACCGGCTGTGAACTGTCATTTTCATTGCTGCCTTTTCCTATCAGAGACGGGTTAATACCTGAGGCATATTCCTCCTTCACATCATCTGCAAAACGATCGCAGACGATGAACATACCGATAAAAAAGGCAGCAACCAGTAAAACGACCACTAATTTTTTGAGTTCTTTCATAGGAATTTTCCTCGTTCCTATTTCTTAAGCTGGGCCTCCAGTTCATTTCTTCCTGCCTCAAGTGCAGCATCGATACCTGCGGGATTTTTGCCGCCGGCCTGGGCCATATTCGGTCTTCCGCCACCGCCGCCGCCAACGAGCTTAGCTACGGCCTTGATCAGATTGCCGGCATGGGCACCCTGTTTCATGGCCCCATCGGTAGCCATAGCCAGGAGGCTTACCTTACCGCCTTTTTCAGAGGCCATAAGCACAACACCCTCACCCAGTTTTGCCTTCAGCTGATCACCAAGATTCATGAGCTCCTGCATGTCGACATCTTTCATATGAACAGGCAGGTACTTGATGCCGGCCACATCCTGGCACTGATCCATGACATCGCCCATGGCATCTTTGGCCAGTTTATTCTTAAGCTGGCTGTTTTCAGCATTAAGATTCTTGATCTCCTCCTGCAGCTGTTCAATCTTTTTAACCAGCTGAGCCGGATCACATTTGGCAGCTTTAGCGGCTTCTTTAAGCTCGCCCTCAAGCTGACTGTAATACTTAAGAACACCATTGCCGGTAATAGCTTCGATACGTCTGACGCCTGAAGCAATGCCCTGCTCGGAAAGGATCTTAAAGGTACCGATCACTGACGTATTGCTTACATGGGTACCGCCGCAGAATTCCTTGGAGAAGTCTCCCATGGAAACGACTCTGACCTTGTCACCGTACTTCTCATCAAAGAGAGCCATGGCACCGGTCTTTCTCGCCTCATCCTGGGTCATGACATCGGTATGGACAGCAAGGCCTTCGGCAATCTCATCGTTGACGATCTTCTCGACCTTTGCGATCTCTTCATCAGTCATTGCTGCAAAATGAGTAAAGTCGAAACGCAGATGCTCTTCATTATTAAGAGAACCCTTCTGATGGACATGGTCGCCCAGAACGATCTGCAGGGCTTTCTGCAGCAGATGGGTCGCACTGTGGTTCTTGGCTGCATCATTTCTTCTGTTTTCATCAATATGCAGGGTAACTGTTTCACCTACGGTAAACATACCGGATGTAACTCTGCCCTTGTGGGCGATCTTGTTGCCGGATACCTTGACAGTATCGGTTACAAGGAAAGCGCCGTTTTTGCCGGTGATGACACCGGTATCAGCCAGCTGACCGCCGCTGGTTGCATAGAAGGGTGTCTCCTCTGTGATAATGCTGCCTGCAGCACCGTCAGTCAGTGCCTGAACGGAATCAGCAGCGCTGTCATCTTCCCCCTCTGTCAGGAAAAGGACTTTGGAATCGCAGGAAACATGATCGTAACCTACGAAGCTGCTGCCTACAGATGCATCAAGTTTATCAAATACTGTAAGTTCGTGACCGCTGTAGTTGGTTGTCTTGCGGGCACCTCTGGCAGTCTCACGCTGCACCTCCATACATTTATGGAAGCCTTCTTCATCAATCTCAAAACCCTTCTCCTCGAGGATTTCCTTTGTCAGATCCAGAGGGAAGCCATAGGTGTCATAAAGACGGAAGGCATCTTCACCGGCAAGGACATTTTTGCCATCAGCCTTAAGCGCCTCTTCCATCTCTGAAAGAATAGAAAGGCCATTGTCAAGGGTCTTGTTAAAGCTGTCCTCTTCCTGACCAAGAACCTTGAGAATAAAGTTCTGACGCTCTTCAAGTTCCGGATAACCATCCTTGGAGGTCTCGATGACCTTCATAGAAAGCTCCTGAAGGAACTTGCCCTTGATGCCCAGAAGTCTGCCGTTTCTTGCAGCACGGCGGATCAGACGGCGGAGAACATAGCCTCTGCCCTCGTTTGACGGTGTAATGCCGTCAGAGATCATAAATGTTGCTGAACGGATATGATCTGTGATGATACGGATGGAAACATCCTTCTCATGGTCGGTTTCATATGCGACACCTGCAAGCTTGCAGACATCGTCTCTGAGGGCCTGGATCGTATCAACATCAAAGATGGAATCCACTCCCTGCACAACAACAGCCAGACGCTCAA
>CAMOMM010000229.1 GCA_946619805.1 uncultured Bacillota bacterium
CAGATGTTCATTTCTTTTCCGCTTGGTTCCTCCGGAAATGTCCTTGATCATCTCGGCGTAAGCCTTGATCATGGTCAGAGGAGTTTTCAGGTCGTGAGAAACATTGGCCAGCAATTCCTTTCTGGTCGAATCGATATTCTGCAGTTCGGCTGCTGCTACCTCCAGAGTTTCTCCCAGTTCATCGACCTCATTGATATAGCTTTTGTCAAAACTGACATCATAGTTTCCCTGGGCCAGCTTGCTGGCTTCGTTTTTGATGTTGAGAATAGGTCTGGTAAGCAGATTGGAGAAGATCATGGATATTAGTATTGACAGGAAAAGTACAATAATTCCAATGATCAGAAACTGATTCTGAGTTGATCTTATGATGCTGTCCATTGACTGCAGGGCAAAATTGGAAAAGATATAGTAACGGTTATTGTTGATGATGTATTTTTCACCGTATATCATGGCTTTCTGATTGGTATAGTCGATCACATAGTCATCATTATAGTAGCTGTTGGATCTCTGCCTTTCCAGACTTTCCATTATCGTTGGATTGACTGAACCCTGAGAATAAAGAGCACATCCTGATTCACCCAGAGCATCTGAGCTCTTTGAATCAGTAGTCGTGGCATTGTAGATGAGAATACAGGCATTTTTGGAAGCCGTGACCTTATTTATCTCGCTGGACTTAACGTCTTCTTCCATGTCAGAGATCATGATGTCATATATGTTCCTGTTAAGGCTCATGATATCCTTTTTCAGGGTTGCTTTATAGAAAGGCTCCATCAGGAATACCTGGGAAAACAGCAGAACCAAAAGAATGCTCAGTGAAAAGAGCATGAAGTACGACCAGGTCTTGAAATTCAGGGAATTGAAAGCCGACTTCTTAATTCTGTTCAAACTTGTATCCTTCCCCTCTTACCGTCTTGATCAGGGTACCGTAAGGACCCAGATTCTTTCTTAACATCTTGATATGAGTGTCAACTGTTCTTTCCACACCATAGAAGTCATAACCCCAGATCTTTTCCAGCAAAGTGAAGCGGGAAACAACGACATTGGGATTCTGCAGGAAATATTTCAGAAGTTCAAATTCCTTATTGGTGAGATGAACAAGTTCATCGTCAACGCTGACCTCATGTCCGTTGACATCAAGTCTGATCCCCCGGTATGAATATGATGATTTCTGTACACTGGTATTGCCGCCATGTCTTTCAATGACGACCTTGACGCGGGCCATTAATTCCTTCGGTGAAAAAGGCTTGGTCACATAGTCATCAATGCCCAGATCAAAGGCATAGAGCTTGTCATCCTCATCCTGACGGGCTGAAAGAATGATCACAGGTACATCCTTTCTTTTCTTGATGTTCTTGCAGGCAGAATAGCCATCAAGGTTCGGCATCATGATGTCCAGAATGACACAGTCAAAGTCTTCTTTTTCAACCATTTCAATGGCCTCTTCGCCATCAGAAGCTTCCTTTACTTCATAGCCATAAAGCTTGCCATATTCCTTGATTACTTCTCTGATCTTGATTTCATCATCAGCTATCAATAGTTTCATAATTTGCACCTGCCTTAATCTAACTGTATCAGTTTTCTGACGCGGATCGAATCTCTTTTACCGATATCCCCTTCCGCATAGTAAATAACGTTTTTTCTTATCTTATCCCTTACCTGCCGGTAGAGGTCAGGCATGATGGCCAGTGAAATACTGCCGGTCTCATCTTCCCCATCTATAAAGCACATGGTTGTTGCACTGTCCTGCAGATAATGTTCCTTGATCTTTTTGGATTTGATTATTACCTTCACATTTCCCCTCACCTGCAGAGCCTTGTGCGAAGATATGACTTCAGGATAATCCTTCTTGTATTCTTCCACCGGATGACCGTTGATGTAGATCTCAACGATGCTGTTTTCCAGTTTGCCTTTATCCTTCATTTCCGGATACTGCTGCATGGCCGGTGGCGAAGCAAGAGAATAGTCCAGAAGCCCCGTAGATTCATTGTAACAGGTCTTTCCATAGGTAATAATAATACCCATGTTTGCCAGCATCGTTGCTCTGGTGAGCTTAAAACAGTCACAGCTGCCGGATAATATTAGCAGTCTGAACTGATCCTCATTTATCTTTAACAGGGTATTGCGGCAGATGAAGTCAATGTAATCCTTATATTCACCGTTTGCCTCCCTGTCCCCGATCAGTCTTTTTACAACAGAGCGGTCAAGCCCCTTGATTATGGTAAGCGGAGCAAGGATCCCGTTATCCTTTACCCGGTAATCTTCCAATGAGATGTTTACATTCGGCCCGTATATCCTGATTCCGTTTTTACGGCATTCGGAAAGATACTGATTGCTCTTGTCCTTGTTGCCGATGATGTCATTGAGTACTGTCTTATAGAATACCAGCGGATAATGAGCCTTCAGATAAGCCTGCTGATAGCTTGTGGAAGCATAGGCAACGGAATGGGATTTGTTGAAGCCGTATTCGGCAAATCTTTCAATGTGCCGGAATATCTCTTCCGCCGTCCTGCTGTCGTAGCCGTTTGACAGGGCTCCGGCAATGAAGTCATTGCGCAATGCCTGAATGTCTGCTTCATTCTTCTTGGAAATGGCCTTGCGCAGAATATCGGCCTTGCCATAGCTGAATCCGGCAATTTTCTGAGAAGCCTGCATTACCTGTTCCTGATAGATCATTACCCCATAGGTAGGCTCCAGTATCTCTTTCAGATCTGGGTGTACATAATTGATCCTGCCGCTTTTCTTGGCATTGACATAATCAGGTATGAACTTCATCGGTCCCGGTCTGTACAGGGCAATGATATCAACAAGTTCGGTAAAGCGATGCGGCTGAACCTGATGCATCAGATTGCGCATCCCTTCGCTTTCCAGCTGGAAGATCCCCTCGTCCTTTC
>CAMOMM010000230.1 GCA_946619805.1 uncultured Bacillota bacterium
GAGCAGAGGACTGAAAATCCTCGTGTCGCTGGTTCAATTCCGGCCGGATCCACCACTGTTAATGAAAAGAACAGATGCTTGTCTGTTCTTTTTTTGTCTTATTCAGGTTTCTTCTTAAGTCTTTCAGTAACCTTCAACAGCCAGGTGGCATTGATCATTAACTGTTCTCTGCTGACCTTACCGTCAGCCAGCCCGGCTATTATCTGCCGGTAGTCATTCTTGCTGCCAGGCATAAACAGCGAGCCTCCGGCTGCCGCTTCCTTAGCGGCATCAGGTGCCGGATATTTCGGATCCTTTGTCAGCAAATCGGACCCGATGACCCAGTCTGTCATTACCAGTCCCTTAAAGCCTGCTTCATCACGCAGATATTCGGTAGTTAAGGCGTAAGATTCGGAAGTATGGGTACCGTTAAGCAGGTTATACGATGTCATAACGGCTGTTGGATCGGCTTCCTTTATGCAGATGGCAAAGCCTTTCAGATAGATCTCACGCAATGCTCTTTCTGAAACAATTGAGTTATTGGCATAGCGGTTGGTCTCCTGGTTATTGCAGGCAAAGTGCTTCAGAGTTACACCGCATCCCTTATGTGCCTGTACTCCGATGGTTATTGCTGAAGCAAACTTGCCGGACAGTAACGGATCTTCCGAGAGATATTCAAAGTTACGCCCGCAGAGAACATTACGGTGAATATTCAGAGCCGGAGCCAGCCAGAGATCAACATTGAAGATTTCCATTTCCTTACCGACTATATCACCGCACAGACGGGCAAAATCAGTATTCCAGGACTGGGCAACAGCCGTTTCAATTGGCAAGGCCGTGGTAAACTGTTCAAACAGTCTGCTTCCTTTCTTTACCTTAGGCTTTCTGGTCATAAACCATCTGACGATCTTAGGCATCACATCAAGCATTCCTTCCGGAATTACTGAACCAACAGCGTGTCTGCCCTTTTCATCTTCGATATATTCCTTTGCCAGTCTTAACCCTGCCGGACCGTCAGCCATTATCAGACTGTCAATGCCCTTATGTTTCAGGGTACTGGTCGATTCTCCCGCTGCCCCTGGTACACTCTGTGAAGCATTGCCGATAATTGACAGTAATCCACCTTTAGGATCAAAGGATCCGACATTAAGATATGCCAGTTCCTCATCACTTAATTCTTTAAGGCTGTCATATATTTCATCTACATGATCATAGCTGATCATCTGGGTTTCATACTCACTGAGGTCGATCTTTTCCACCGGTAAACCACTTACATCAAAGTCAGCTTTTCTTTCACCATGGTAATCCTCAAAATCAGTTTTACCGAAAAGATTTCTGACTTTTCTGACAGTGAAATCACTGTCCAGCTGATAAACTCCGACAGGTTTGACTTCTTCGCTGTTTTTACCCACAAGCAATACATATCTGCCCTTTTCCAGCAGGTAGCATTCATTTTCAGCATCATAGCTGGCAAAGTCAGTTATGTTGAAGCTTATGACCAGTTCATCCTGCTGGCCTGGCTTCAGAGATCTGCTCTTCTTGAAGGCAACAAGTGACTTGACTTCCTTATCAAGACGGCCCTGTGGTGCGGAAAGATATATCTGAACCACTTCCTTACCGGAAATATTACCGGTATTTTTTACCATCAGATCGAGAATGAAAATGCCTTTTATGACTTTGATCTTCTTAACTGTTGTCTCAAAGTCCGTATAGCTCAGACCATATCCAAAAGGAAACAGAGGTTTTTTACCGCTGGCGTCAAAATAACGGTATCCTACATATATTCCTTCCTTATATCTGGTATCGTCTTTATTGCCGAATTCCGCGAAATCACAGTAATCCTTATATGCTGCCCAGCTGGTGGTAAGACGTCCTGATGGATTCTGCTTACCTAAGAGGATATCAGCCAATGCATGTCCTGTTTCTACTCCCAGCTGAGATAAAACCAGGATATTGTTTACTGAAATAACCGGGCTCAGATCGACAGGTCCGCCGGCATTAATCACCAGCATGAACTTTTCATAATGTTCATTCAATGCCAGTATATCTCTTATTTCACTGTCAGTTAGCTGATAGTCTCCTTTAGTATCGGTACGGTCATTGCCCTCCCCGGAAATACGGGAAAGTACATATATTGCAGCCCGAGCTGAAAGATCCAGTTCAATGTCATATTCAGGTTCTTTCATGACGGCGCCCATTGACGCAACTATCACATTGGTTTTCTCAGCTTTGGCTCTGGCTTTTATCTCCTTGCGGAAAGCTTCCTTAGCTCTGGCGATAAACGGGGCAAACTGGCTGGCCCACTGTGGGTTGGTAATGCGGAAGCCGGCCTTGATCAGCCCTTCCTCAATATTTACGAAATAACGGGAATTGACTTCACCTGATCCGGTACCGCCCTTTACGGTATTTCTTATTCCATTGCCGAAACAGGCAATATCACATGGTTTCTCCAGAGGGAAAGCACCATTATTTTTTAATAATACACAGCACTCTGCCAGATATGGTCTTAACCGCTTCAGATGTGCTTCTTCATATAACTGTGTCATTACGATACCTCTTGTCTAGTCTTATTTTATTATAGACTCAAATCGGGAATTTGCGGAAGACAAATAGATTCGGCATCGGATCAATGGCTTCCTTCTATTTGAAAGCTATTTGATGTATTATTAAGAAAAGGAAAAACACATGGATAATCGTAATGAAGGCTTAACCAAAAAGAATCACCCTTATATTGAACTGTTGACAGCATGTATTGCCATGCTGGGTTTTCCTTATCTGATATACATCATGTTTTCCGCTGCCATGAAACATTACACCAGATATTCCCCTGCCCTGATAGCTGCCCAGGCAGAAGGGTTTGCTGGTCTTATCGGGACAGCTTTTGCGTTAATGCTGTTTCTTTCAGGAATAT
>CAMOMM010000231.1 GCA_946619805.1 uncultured Bacillota bacterium
ATTACCGAGCAGACGCGTCAGAAGGTCCTTAACGTCATAAAGGAGACAGACTACCACCCCAACGGAATCGCCAAGAGTCTGAAGGTCAAGTCTACAAAGTCGATCTGTCTGTTACTGCCTAACATACAGAATCCGGCCTATGCTCCGATAACAAAGGGCGTGGAAGATGAAGCCAGGGAAAACGGCTATACCGTCGTTCTGTGCAATACTGCTGAAGATCCGGCCATTGAAAAAAACTATATTGATAAGATGCAGTCGCTGATGATTGACGGCTTTATTTCCTGTGCCGTGACCGGCAAGCATTCCTATCTTACCCGAGTTAAAAACAGCGGTGTTCCGGTCGTACTGTGCGCCCGCTACAACAGAGAAGATGTCGGCAGTTTTGAGATCTGTTCCATTGACAATTTCAGGGCTTCCCGTCTTATCTGCAATTATCTGCTTGACCGCGGTTATCATAAGGTAGCTCTGGCTCTGGGCAATGAAAGCATCATGTATTCCCAGGAGAGATACCGTGGCTACCGTCAGGCTCTTAGTGATCATGGCATTGAATTTGATGAATCACTGGTAATGCATTTTGACAAAAGTAACAGCGACTTCTACCGGAAGACCATTGCTCTGATCGAATCAGGAAAGGATTTTGACTCCATTTTCTGTACCAGTGACGGCAAGGCTCTTTACGTAATGAGAGCACTTCACCAGTGCGGCTACAGGATCCCGGAAGATGTGGGAGTCATCGGCTTTGATAACATCGATGTCTCAGCCCTGACCCAGCCCCCGCTTACCACCGTATCCCAGCAGCCTTATGAAGGAGGACGCGTTGCCTGTAAAGCTCTGATAAGACAGATCGAATACAAGCGTAAATACGGCATTCTGCCTCCGGCAGAATTCCACGAGATGGAACCGCAGCTGATCATCCGTCAGTCAACGAAATAAAAGACATGTCTGAACATGTCTGAGGTATATATAATGAATAAGTACATTAATAAAACCAATTACACTCTTTCCTATTTTGAGAAGATCTCCCGCTATAACAACATCAAGGGTGCAAACTTCTATCTGATGATGCGGTTTGTCACCGTCTGCGTTTTCATTGCCCTGGTAAACTTCCGAAACGGCACTTCCCATACCCTGGGATACATATACATGTTTCTGGGAATATCCATTGTTCCGCTGTTTTCCTTCATTCTGCCGAAATACAGTGCCAGAAGGAACTACAAAAAGCTGATGGAGGAAACCGGCAAGCGTGAACTTATCGTCACCACTGAAATATCCGATAA
The DNA here is from genome assembly GCA_946619805.1 of uncultured Bacillota bacterium. Taxonomy (GTDB): domain Bacteria; phylum Bacillota_I; class Bacilli_A; order Erysipelotrichales; family Erysipelotrichaceae; genus RUG521. The sequence goes on from CAMOMM010000231.1 coordinate 1,278, forward strand.
GATAACAGTTCATAATTCCGCCGGCATTGTCAAGGCTCACCACTATGACCAGGTTGTTTCCGTCAGCCGTTTTCAGGGAATGCTGGTAATAGCCTTCAAGGACAGAGAAGTCATTTACCTTGATCTTAACGGTTTCAAATCAGGCAATCCTGATAAGGCCACAAAGCATATCTGCGAACAGGCCAATGTCAAGCTGAAAGACGAAGACCGTTAATCACAGATTTTCATCATCAGGGAATACCAGACCGATATCCTTACGGGCCTCGGTCACCACTGACATCACATCAAGAGAATGCTGCAGGGCCTTACGGTTAGCCGTAAGGTCCTTTTCATTGAAGATCTTCAGGAAGTCAATGAATTCATGTTTCATGCGGTGGGCATTATTGGTCAGATCATAATGAACAGGCTCACTCTTATTGAGCTGATATTCAAAATGGGTCAGGGTAAACATCGGTGAAGAGGTATAGATGCAGCCCTTATTTCCCTGGATGCAGTTCAATAACGGCGCCCCACAGTCCTTCGCACCGATTAATACAGCCTGGAAACCGTCATATTCCAATGTCAGAATACCGCTGGTATCAACACCTTTTTCCATGTTGGCAATGTAATGAACATCTTCCGGGGCACCGAAGAGTTCCGTAATGAAATGGATATTATAGATATTGAGATCCATCAGAGCTCCCCCGCTCATCTTATAGTTGAAAGCCGGCAGGATGTTTCCGGCCATAAAGGCATCATAGCGGGAGGAATACTGGGTATAATTAAGTGTTACGATCTTGATGTCACCTAAAGAAGGTACCAGTTCCCTGATCTTGATGAAATTAGGATTATGGACAGTGGAAATAGCCTCAAAGATCATCAGTCCCTTTTCTTCGGCGATATCCTTCAGGCGGCAGGCCTGCCGGTAATTGGAAGTAAAAGGCTTTTCCAGAATAACATGCTTTCCGGCCAATAATGCCAGCTTGGCAAAACGGTAATGCAGATGATTATTAACACCGATATAAACGGTATCTATTTCCTCATTTGCCAGCATTTTCTCATAATCAAGATATGTATAGCGGAACCCGTGTTCCCCTTTCCATCTGATCAGAGTCGGCTCATCAGCCGGTAAGGCAGAGATGGCAACAAGTTCTATTTCCGGCAGTTCATGAATGAATTCCAGAAGTGTACGTACGATAAGTCCGGCACCGACAATTCCCAGTTTCATATTATATTCCTCCATAACAGATCATAATTATTATACATTATAAAAAATGGGCGGAACAAATTTTGTTGAAGGTTGCTTAAAATGAAACTTATAATGAGAAGTAATAAAGCACAGGAGCGTCTATGAACCCTTTATTCATTTATTTTGTAAGACATGGTCAGACGGTATTCAATGTTGAGGAAATCGTTCAGGGCCATAACGATTCACCCCTGACGGCTTTGGGACGCTACCAGGCCAGCTGTACCGGTATCGGTTTGGCAGGAACCGTTTTTAATGCTGCCTATTGCGGTGATCTGGAAAGGCAGTATGATACCGGCCGTCTGGTATTAAAGTACAGCGGCAACGATGACGTCGAACTGCAGCAGTACCCTTACTTCCGTGAAA
>CAMOMM010000232.1 GCA_946619805.1 uncultured Bacillota bacterium
CAACTGTCGTATTGACGTAGAACTGATAGGTATCAGGATAAAGGAAGCCTTCCAGATAGCAGTGTTCAGACTTGTAGATGTCTTCCGTCAGGAACGGGTATTCCTGAATCAGCTTGTCGACATATTCAACATCATTCCACTTGTTCATGATCTGATTTGCCGTCAGATTGGTCTGGTCGGCAATGGCATTGGCCATATCCTTGGCCCAGTAGCCATCGATCAGTGTGACCTCACAGGTTTCCCTGAAGGCATTTTCCTCATTGGTCAGAATGTTGATGATTTCCTTCGTTGACATGTTGGCATCCAGTGAGAAGTTTCCGACATACATATTGGTCTTCTTATGCAGACGCATGTAGATCTTGGTAACCAGTTCATTGGATATCAGTTTTTCCCTGTACAGTTTGGCAACGACATCATCAGCGGTCATGTTTTCCTCAACCGCGAATGATACCGGTGTGCTGTATGGGGTAGACGGCTTCAGTCCCGTATCATATACATAGTATCCGTATCCTGCCGCAACAATAAAAAGGGCAAGCAGCAGTTTGAATACAAATCCTACTATTCTCCACTTACTCTTTTTCGATGCCATCCTGATAACCCTCAAATACTTCTTCAATCATTGCCCACTCTTCTTCAGTTTCGACCTGGTTCAGATTGCCGTCGTCATCATATGACATGGCAAATACCGTTCCTTCCCGATCCTGCGGATCGAAGAACAGGACGTAGGATTTTCCATACTCATCGCTGTCAAAGGTGAAGAGTATTTCCATTTCCTTTTCCTGTCCGTCGTCTGTGGTAACAAACAGTTTATTTGTGTCCATTTCAATCTCCTTAATAAGTGGAATCCAGATAGCCCTGCAGGATGATCACAGCGGCCATCGTATCCACCATCCGATGTCTTTTCTTACGGTTCATGTTGGAAGCTATCATGCTCTTCTGAGCTGATACCGTGGTCAGTCTTTCATCCCACAGGATCACTTCCACATCAGCCTTTTCCAGAAGCATCTCCTTAAACCTGATGGAGATCTCGCCTCTGACACCGACATCGCCGTTCATATGCTTAGGCAGTCCTAAAACAACCTTTTTAACATTATTGGCTTTGATCAACTCCACAACCCTGCCACAGGCTGTTTCATAGTCATCTTCCGCAAAGCGGATCGTTTCCACCGGGGAGGCAATCATTCCCATGATGTCGCTTAAGGCCACACCGCAGGTCCTGGCTCCCAGGTCAAGTCCCATTACCTTATTCATCCTTACCTAAATATGATCCTACCAGTTCTTTTAAGATCTCATCCCTGTCAATAGTCTGAATCAGTGTTCTGGCACCCTTGTAGTTAGAGATGTATGCAGGGTCATTAGTAATCAGATAGCCAACGATCTGAATCTGAGCGTTGTAACCACGTTCCGTTAAGGCATTGTAGACAGTGCGCATTACCAGTCTGATGTTCTCTCTCTGGAATTCTTCTGTATCAAATACTCTTGTGCTGGTGTTATTATCTGGCATAATTCACCCTCCTTTTTTTATATTTTACTTTATAAGTTTATAAAGTTAAAGTCTTTAAAGACTTAACTTTCGATTAACTTCCTGACTGCGGCTATTGCCTCATCCAGCTTCGAAATGTCCTTACCGCCGGCACTGGCAATGTCCGGACGTCCTCCACCGTTGCCGCCGCATGCTACAGCTGCTGTCTTGACTAAGGCACTGGCTGTAATGCCTCTGGCGATGGCTGCCTTGGAAGCAGCACCGACGAATACGGCCTTGTCATTGGCTGTGCTGTAGAGCAGAACAGCACTGTCATTCAGCTTGTCTCTGACGGATTCGGCCAGTTTTCTGACTTCTTCCCCGCTGCCGTCAACCTTTCTGATCAACACCTTCAGACCGTTGATGTCTTCAGCCTGAGCCAGCATTTCAGAGCTCTGAGCAGCTGCCAGCTGACTCTTGAGCTGACCGATGGTTCTGTTTAATTCACCGTTGTCGGCGATCAGCTGGAGGACCTTCTCCTTGACTGAGCCGATGGAAGTGATCTTAAGAGCCTTGGCCATTTCCTCCAGGGTTTCCTCCTGGTTTCTGTATTCTTCATAAGCGCCTAATGAAGTCTTGGAAGTGATACGTCTGATGCCGGATCCGATTGATTCTTCGGAAACGATCTTGAAGACGCCGATCTCAGCGGTATTGGCAACATGCGTACCGCCGCATAATTCCTTGGAAGCACTTCCCATGGTAACGACTCTGACCTTGTCATCGTACTTTTCATCAAACAGAGCCATGGCCCCGGAATTCTTGGCTTCTTCCAGATCCATGATTTGGGTAACTACCGGATAGGCATCGGCGATGTAGCCGTTAACGATCCGTTCAATCTTCTTGAGCTGTTCAGGTGAAACCTTTTCATAATGAGTGAAGTCAAAACGTCCGTACTGCGGTCCGACAAAGGAACCAGCCTGATGGACATGATCACCGATCACTTCTCTTAAGGCAGACTGCAGCAGATGCAGACTGGAGTGATTGGCTCTGATTCTCTTTCTGTCTTCCTCATTGATGGCCAGATCGAATTCATCATTGACACTGACAGCACCCTTTTCAACTATCACATGATGTAACGGCTGCTTTAAAGGAGCCTTGATGACCTTGGTGACCTTTAAGACGGTATTATCATTCTGCATGACACCGGTATCCCAGATCTGTCCACCGCTTTCAGCATAGAAACATGTCTTATCCATGATGATGTCGCCCTCATCACTGATCTGATCAACTCTGACGCCGTTTTTAAACATGCCGATGACCTTACCGTGGTTTTCCATGACGCTGTAACCAAGGAATTCACTTGGCTCGGTAAAGTTCATTAAGTCCTCTGCCTGGGCAGACA
>CAMOMM010000233.1 GCA_946619805.1 uncultured Bacillota bacterium
ATCATGCAGATGCATGCCAATCACCGTCAGGATATTGAAGAAGTACATGCCGGTGACATCGCTGCCGCAATCGGATTTAAGTATACGACAACAGGAGACACTCTCTGTTCAGAAGACAATGATATCAAGCTGGAATCAATGGTATTCCCTGAACCAGTTATCAATATGTCTGTAGAGCCTAAGACACGTAATGACCAGGACAAGATGGGCAATGCGTTAGCTAAGTTAGCTGAAGAAGATCCTACATTCAAGACATATACCGACAGCGAAACAGGTCAGACCATCATCGCCGGCATGGGTGAATTACATCTGGATATCATCGTAGACCGTATGAGAAGAGAATTCGGTGTTGAATGTAACGTTGGTAAGCCTGAGGTTGCCTACAGAGAGACCATCACTAAGGCAGCTGAGTGTGAAGGCAGGTTCGTCAGACAGTCCGGCGGTCACGGCCAGTATGGCCACGTCTGGATCAGATTCGAACCGAACGAGGACAAGGGCTTTGAATTTGTTGATGCAACCATAGGCGGAAGTGTTCCTAAGGAATACATCAAACCAACGGAAGATGGATTAAGAGCTGCCTTAAGCGGCGGCTTGCAGGCCGGTTATCCGGTCATCAACATCAAGGCTACATTATTTGACGGCTCCTATCATGAAGTCGACTCAAGTGAGAACGCCTATAAGATTGCTGCATCTCTGGCCCTCAGAGAAGCAGCCAAGAAGTGTGCTCCGGTAATTCTGGAACCGATCATGAACGTTGAAGTTACCGCTCCAAGCGAGTATCTGGGTTCCGTAATGGGAGACATCACTTCCAGAAGAGGTCAGATCGTTGACCAGCTGGAAAGAGGAAATGCCGTTGCCGTCAAGGCCATGGTTCCGCTTTCCGAGATGTTCGGTTATGCTACGGCCCTGAGATCAACAACCCAGGGAAGAGGCAACTACGTAATGCAGATGAGTCATTACTCACAGGTTCCTTACAGCATAACTCAGGAGATTATTAAGCGTAATGCGGGGTAATCTAAACTTGTTGATTTATTATTTATAATGCTTTAAAATGTTTATTGAAATAGAAAAAACGGGAGGAAAATAAACAAATGGCAAAACAGAAATTTGACAGATCTAAACCACATGTCAACATTGGTACCATCGGACATATCGACCATGGCAAAACAACTTTAACTTCTGCAATCACAAGAGTACTTGCTAAGCAGGGTAAGGCAGAAGCCAAGGCTTATGACCAGATCGATGGTGCTCCAGAAGAAAAGGCACGTGGTATCACGATCAATACAGCACACGTAGAATACGAAACAGACAAGAGACACTACGCACACGTAGACTGCCCGGGGCATGCTGACTACATCAAGAACATGATCACTGGCGCTGCTCAGATGGATGGTGCTATCCTTGTTGTTGCTGCTACAGATGGACCAATGCCACAGACTAACGAACACGTATTATTAGCTCGTCAGGTAGGCGTTCCTGCAATGGTAGTATTCTTAAATAAGTGCGATATGATGGAAGGTCAGGAAGACTTCATCGACTTAGCAGAAATGACAGTAAGAGAATTACTGGACAAGTACGGATTTGATGGCGACAACACTCCAGTTATCCGTGGTTCAGCATTAAAGGCTATGGAAGGCGATCCAGAAGCTGAAAAGGCTATCCTTGAATTAATGGATGCTGTTGACACTTGGATCCCAGATCCAGCACGTGAAGATGACAAGCCATTCTTAATGGCAGTAGAAGATACTATGACTATTACTGGTCGTGGTACTGTTGCTACAGGCCGTGTTGAACGTGGCATTATCAAGCTGAATGAACCAGTTGAAATCGTTGGTATCAAAGAAACTCAGAAATCAGTAGTAACTGGTCTGGAAATGTTCAGAAAGTCTCTGGACTATGCACAGGCTGGTGACAACATTGGTGCATTATTACGTGGTATCTCTCGTGACCAGGTTGTTCGTGGACAGGTTCTGGCAAAACCAGGCAGTGTTCATCCACACCACAAGTTCAAGGGACAGGTTTACGTATTAACAAAGGAAGAAGGCGGACGTCATACTCCATTCGTAGCTAACTATCGTCCACAGTTCTACTTCCGTACAACAGACGTAACAGGTGTTATCGAAGATTTAGGTGGCGCTGAAATGTGCATGCCTGGCGATAACGTCGAAATGACTGTTGAACTGATCCACCCAATCGCTGTTGAACAGGGAACAAAGTTCTCTATCCGTGAAGGCGGACGTACAGTAGGTTCAGGTTCAGTTACTGAAATCATTGCTTAATTTTAGCTGATTGATTTTAAAAGGGTAACCTTGCAGAAGGCTGCCCTTTTTTTGCGGCTTGACAGGGAAAGACGGTATTATTTCCTGATATGTGATATAATAAGTTCAGAAAGTTAATTCGATAAACTATCAAGACAGATCATCAGCTGTTTTTGTAGTGTTCATGAAAGGTAACGGGGTTATGATAGGTATATTGATTTTAAGCCATGGTAAACTGGCAGAAGGGCTGCTTGAATCAGGAAAACTGTTCTTCGGAGAAGATGTTCCGGGAATAGAGACACTGTGTCTGGAAGGGCAGGATGTTGATGTCTTTGATGATCAGCTTGACAGGGCGATAAAAAGGCTTGACGACGGCAGCGGTGTTCTGGTACTGTGTGACATTTTCGGAGGTACACCGGCCAACCGCAGCGCCTATAAGGTTTCCAATAAGGTAAAGGTGGTTACCGGTGTCAACATGGCCATGATCCTTGATGCCTTAGGAAGAAGAATGAATGCCAGAAATATCGATGAAATTGACATAAAACACATCATGGAAAGCGGAAAAAAGAGCATTGTTTGCATCAATGAATTCTATCAGAAATGG
>CAMOMM010000234.1 GCA_946619805.1 uncultured Bacillota bacterium
GACACAGCTGTATGAAAAGCTGTTCATCAGAGACCGTATGACCATCGGCATAGCATCCCCTGCCAAGTCTAGGATCGTCATGGCCATGCTGGATGAAGCCCCGGAGGGAACTGTCGGCGCAAAGGCCGAAAGAAAACCTTTAGGTCACAGACGTGAAGGAATCATCGTTCCAGCCAACATCTCATATGCCTGCATGGGTTCAGCAACCGAAGGCTTAAGTGAAGAAAAGCTGGGAACCATGTATGTTATTTCCAACATTCTCTCCCTCGATTATCTCTGGACCAATGTCAGAGTAAAAGGCGGAGCATACGGATGCGGATTTGTGGCCAGAGGCAATGCTTCTGCCTTCAGATCATACCGTGACCCTAATCCTGCCAATACCTTACGAATCTTCAAGAATGCTCCTGAATATCTTAAGGCCTTCTGCAGCAGTGATCAGGATATCGAGAAATACATCATCGGAACCATGGGTGATTTCGATCCGTTAATGACTGCCAAGACCATGGCCAGAAGAAGTGACATGGATTATTTCACCAAATATACTGATGAAGTCAAGCAGAGAGTACTTGATTCAATACTGTCCACTGACAGACAGGCTGTTGCATCAGCAATTGGACTGCTGGAAGCCGTCCGTGACCGGGATAATGTCTGTGTCATCGGCAACAAGCAGGCCATTGATCAATGCCGCGATCAGCTGGATGAAATATTCACTCTGTAAAATAAAAAATGGAAATCGTCGGATTTCCATTTTTTTATTATCCTCAAGATATTACCAGATGATAATTCTCTTTTCCGGAGCAATGTACATCTGATCATTTTCAGTTACTCCAAAGGCACTGTACCATTCAGGGAAGTTTCTGACCTGAATATTGGCTCTTAACTTGGCCGGGGAATGTACGTCATTCTTAAGCAATAACAGCATGTATTCCGGCTTGGCCTTCATGCACCAGATCTTAGCCCAGTTGATGAAGTATGCCTGGAAATCAGCTCCTTCAGTATGGTTCATGATATCCAGAGTTGCGGATACACCGCCGTTATCGGCAATGTTCTCACTTACTACCAGTTCGCCATTGACCTTGTCACCCATGAATTCAATGCCATCCCACTGTTCGATCATATCCTGTGTAAGTTTTTTGAAGGCTTCAAAGTCTTCTTCACACCACCAGTCAAACAGATTGCCGTTTTCATCAAAATGAGAACCGTTATTGTCAAAGGCATGGGAGATCTCGTGAGCAATTACCGCACCGATGCCGCCCAGGTTTTCACTGACGGACTGATTGATGGAATAGAACGGTTTCTGCAGAATCGCTGCCGGGAAAGTAATGTCATTTCTGAACGGGTCATAGCAGGCGTTGACCATGTGGCCAGGCATCTGCCATACGCTGCGGTCTACCGGCTTATGCAGTTTGGAGATCTCATCATCAAGCATGATCTTTGTCAGCTTGTTCATGGTCTCATAATAGCTGTCTTCTTCAGCAACTTTCATCCTGCTGTAGATCTCTCTGACACTGTCAGGATAACCCATCTTGATGGCAATCGTTGAAAGCTTCTTAATGGCTTTTTCCTTGGTTGATTCCTGTAAGAAAGTGTTCTTTCTCATTCTGTTCTTGTAGACTTCGATGATCTGTTTGACGATGGAAATGATATCCTTCTTGGCCTCTTCACCGAAATATGTTCTGCCATAGTAAATGCCGACCGGTTCACTGAAGCAGCGGGATGCGATCTGATATGCCTGTTTTTCAATAACCGGATCATTTGGAACACCGATCAGGGCTCTTCTGTACATTGTACCGGTTGAAGTCAGCTCTTCAGAGAGATAAGCTGTCTTGCTCAGCAATGTCTTAACATATGACCAGTGAACATATCTGCTCAGATTATCTTCATTGAAATAGAAGTTCATTTCCTTAATGGCCTTAGGGTCCCGGACTATGATGGTATCAGGGATGTCTTCTCCCCATAAATCATGCATCATCTTCTTCAGATCCAGCGGCTTAACATATTCCGCAACTTCCTCTGTGCTCATCGGGTTGTAGTTTTTGACATAATCTGCCCATTCAACCTGGCTTTTGACCTTCTGGGCAATTAAGGCATCAAAGGCAACAGTATCATCCAGATACTGTTTCTGTTCTTCCTCGCTTAAGTCCGTAAAGCTCAGTGCTTTAGCTGCCATCATCTTATAAAGTTCCAGCAGCTGATTACCCGGTTCAGTACCGTAATAAGGTGTATCAGGCAGAATGGTTCCCGGACCCTGAACAAACAGGGCATTGCGGGTAGCATCCTTCATGTCTGTATCCACATAGCATGAAACAGGCAGACTAGCCCCGTTTTCCAGCAGGTATACAGCCTGGCTGTTAAAGCTGTCAGTGGAATCAATGGCTGCGATCCGATGAAGCAGAGGCATTACCGGTGCAATACCTTCCCTGTTACGTCTTTCCACATCCAGAACCTTGCGGTACAGTTTAACTGCTTCATTGACTTCAGGAATGTCAGTCGTCTTTTCGCCGGCTGCGAATGCTCTGAAGTCTTCAATCATCTTGGCCTCGACTTCCTGATCGAGTATGGCAAAACCGCCGGTGCTCGGTCTGTCATCAGGTATTACTGCCTTAGCCAGCCATTCACCATTGACAGCCTCGTATAAATCATCCTGTATTCTTACTTTATTTTCCATAAGATTACTCCTTTTTCTAACCCACACTATTATAACAGAACCGGGCAGGCCGGTACAGTAAGCAGCAGGCAATTACTGCTTGCCTCTTAAGCATAAAAAAACTTCCCACAGGAAGCGAATATGTTATCTGGAGCGGGTGACGGGAATCGAACCCGCGTGGTTAGCTTGGGAAGCTAAAGTTCTACCATTG
>CAMOMM010000235.1 GCA_946619805.1 uncultured Bacillota bacterium
AACGATGGGATGAATTCCCATCGTTTTTTATTGTTTACTGTTCAGGCTGCCAGGTTTCAATGACAATGCGGTGATACAGCTTACCGTTATGTTCCACGGTATCGCGTCCTTTGAAGTTTTCAAAGGTTACCGTAACCTGTTCACCATCAATTTCAATGTCTCTGGTTTTCTGAATGAAATCACTCCATCTGGCAAAGCCATACTTCATTTCCGTCAGGCACTTCGGATCCCAGCTGTTGACTCCGTAAATCGTTCTGCCGGTATTCAGTTTCAAGGCCCAGTCACAGTTGGCAACTCCATTGCCCCAGTGATCAGCTCCTCTGACAACACCCTCATCAAAGTACCAGTAACAACTGCCTGATCCTGAAACAAAATCAGGTTGTCTGTCAGGCTTTGAGGTCTCTGTGAAAAAGGCCAGAGTGTAATCAAAGAAATTGATTTCGCTGGCGATTCCCTGCTGTGATGGTTTGAAATACCGGCAGGCATCTTTGAAGTATCTGGACGGTCTGTTGAAATTGAAGTTTCTGATTTCTCTGATATCGGTATATTCTTTTCTTTCCTTTTTCATATGAGTCCTTCTTTCTTTTTTAACTTTCTATATTATGGCTAAATTACATATAATTCAATATAAAACACAGAATATAACACACGATATTTAAAAAAGAACATTTAAAAGAGTTGCATTAGGCTGAACTTTATTAAGTACAGTCCATAAGATATAATTAAATAAAGGAGTTAAAAAGTATGATCTACAGTAATTTTCACGATCTCAAGCTTTCCCGCCTCGGGTTTGGCTGCATGCGTTTTAAGATGACAGACGGTGAAGTTGACCAGGATACGGTCAATGCCATGTTTGATCTGGCTATTGCCAATGGCGTTAACTATTTTGATACGGCTTATCCATATCTTAATGGCAAGTCCGAAGGTGCTGCGGCAACAGCCTTACGGAGATATCCGCGTGACAGCTATTATCTGGCTGACAAGTTCCCAGGACATTCCTTACCGGGACCAATTGACAACATTGCCTTATTCAATCTTTCCCTGAAGAGATGTCAGACCGACTACTTTGATTTCTATCTGCTGCATAACATCACTGAATGGTCGATCAAGATCTATGAAAGTGAAGAATATCATATCATTCCGGATATCCTGAAGATGAAGGAAGAGGGGAAAATCAGACATCTGGGCTTCTCATTCCATGGCGGACCGGAATTACTGGAAAGAATTCTGACTCAGTATGAAGGTGTCTTTGAATTCGTACAGATCCAGTGCAACTATCTGGACTGGTCCTTACAGAAGGCCAAGGAAAAGTATGACATCATTACAAAGCATGGTCTTGGTGTCTGGGTCATGGAGCCTTGCCGCGGTGGCAAGCTGGCCGTGTTAAGTGAAGAGAATTCAGCCAAACTTAAACAGTTTGACCCGGAAAGATCAGATGCTTCATTCGCTTTCCGCTTCCTGCAGGGACTTGATAATGTAAAGGTCGTGCTGTCCGGAATGAATGAAGTATCCCAGGTTGAAGACAATCTTAAGACATTTGATCACTATGATCCGTTAGGTGAAGATGAACTTAAGGCAGTCTTTGCGATTGCCGAAAGTCTGAAAAAGGGAGTTCCATGTACGGGCTGCAGATACTGCTGTGACGGCTGTCCGATGGGATTAAACATTCCATATCTGCTGGAATGCTACAACGATTACAAGTACGCCGCCTCAATGTCAGCCGGCATGAGACTGGATGCTCTTGATGAAGACAAGAAGCCGGCTGCCTGCATCGGATGCGGTCAGTGTGCGCATGCCTGTCCTCAGGGAATAGATGTGCCGGCTGCCCTGGCTGAACTTGCTGAGCTTTATGCCAACGGACCTAACTGGTCCAGAGATGTCCAGGGAAGACATGAGGCCATCCGCCGCGATCTGAACATGAAATAGAAAAAGGGACCTGTGAAGGTCCCTTGATTTTTAATGATGGAATAATCTGATGTGAGTGAAGCACATCACCATGCCATAACGGTTGCAGGTTTCAATGACATTGTCATCACGGATCGAACCGCCCGGCTGTGCGACATATCTTACTCCGGAGGCGTGCGCTCTTTCAATGTTGTCGCCAAACGGGAAGAAGGCATCAGAACCCAAAGCTACGTTATCCAGGGAATCAAGATATTCCCTGATTTCCTTCTGAGTCAGCTCTTGAGGCTTTTCGGTAAAGAATTTCTGCCAGTTGCCTTCAGCGGTAACATCCATCTCATACTTATTGATATAGCCGTCGATGACGTTATCTCTTTCAGCACGGGAGAGATCTTTACGGAAAGGCAGATTGAGTACCTTTTCATGCTGGCGCAAGAACCAGGTGTCACTCTTGCTGCCGGCCAGACGGGTACAGTGAATGCGGGACTGCTGTCCGGCACCGACACCGGTTGTCTGTCCATCATAAGCATATGCCACGGAATTGGACTGGGTATATTTCAAGGTGATCAGGGCTACGATCAGATCAAGCCTGGCTTCATCGGTCAGTTCCTTATTGTCCGTTACGATTTCCTGCAGCAGATCGGAAGTGATCTGATAATCATTGTGACCCTGCTGGAAGGTAATGCCATAAACCTGTTTGGTTTCGATCGGAGCACAGATGTAATCCGGATCGATCTTTATGACATTGTAATTGCCGGACTTTTTCTTTCTTAACAGAGCCAGGGCATCGTCATCATAGTCAGGAGCTATGACCCCATCAGATACTTCACGCCTGATCAGTCGGGCAGTGGTCAGATCGCATTTGTCGGAAAGGGCAATGAAATCCCCGTAGGAGCTTAAGCGGTCAGTTCCTCTGGCACGGGCGTAGGCGCAGGCCAGAAGTGATTCATCCA
>CAMOMM010000236.1 GCA_946619805.1 uncultured Bacillota bacterium
AGGTTTGTTCAGCAGAAAATACTGATATTGCCGGTAAACCAGCGGTTTGCCTTCCAGGCATACATAAGATGATTCAGTGACCTTGTAGTCAGGCTTTCTGATGATTTCCTCATCAACGCTGACCAGACCGGCCTGAATCAGTTTTTTTATTTCCTTGCGGGTGCCGATTCCCAGATCGGCCAGATATTTATCCAGTCTCATAATTCTATTTTACAGTTTTCTGTGTCCGGCCTCAATTTTGTTTTTCAGTCGGTGCCCGTCAGCCTTGGCAAATCCCAGAGGGTAACCGTCGACGCAGACCAGTACCCATCCCTGATACGATGTATCGGCCATGATCGTTTCGCCTTTCAGATAACGTTCAACTCTCATATCGTCACAATGGAAACTGACAGTCTGACTGAACTGGCTTTGTTTCAGCGACATGGCCAGATGCTGAGAAGGCTCAAATCGTTCTTTCTTCATTTCTCCCAATAGCAGGCCGGAACGCAGAGTCATGATGCCGGAAGTAACAAACGGATGATCACTGTAATATACCTTGTTTCCGATCCTGAAAGTCGTTCCTGAGGAATAATCACAGGAGATCATGGACAGAAATTCATTCAGTGAATCATTGCTGAAAGAAGGAAAATTGATGATCTCTGACTTTTCGGATGTACCATTTTTCTGCAGTAAGGCCAGGAAATGTCCTTCACCGTTCAGTAAGAACGGATACAGTCTGGCACACCTGTCCAGATCGTTTATACCCGGAGTAAACAATGGATGCTTATTCATGTCCCGCAATGACATTTCAGGATGGTATTTCAGAGCATGTTCAATTACTTCTTCATCTTCATGCGGATTGAAGGTACAGGTTGAGTACAGCAGCATGCCGCCGTCGTTTAATAACGGAATGGCCTTGTCGATCAGTTCTTTCTGAATTGGCCGGTAATACTCATGATTGCGCTTTTCCCAGGATCCTATCAGGGAAAGGTCCTTGCGGAACATTCCTTCACCGGAACAAGGAGCATCCAGCAGGATCTTGTCAAAGGTGTTTTCCCGGAAAGCGGAAATGTCACTGCTGGTGACATATACATTTTTAAATCCGTGTCTTTCTATGTTCTTCAGAGTTGCCTGCTGACGGGATGAACTGATGTCATTACTGATTAACAGACCGCTGGTAAGACGGCTGGCCAGCTGAGTGGTCTTGCCGCCTGGTGCCCGGCAGCCATCCAGAACCACATCATCCGGTTCGACAGGCAAAAAGGCACCGGGTGCCATGGCACTTGGTTCCTGAAGATAATACAAGCCGGCATGGTAGTAAGGATGTTGGGACGGTTTATCTTGCTCACTGTAATAGAAGCCTTCATGACACCATGGAACCGGTGTCAGATGAAAAGGAGATATCTTCAGAAAGTCCTCGACGGATATCTTGGAAGTGTTTATTCTCAAGCCGTTAAAGGAAGGCATGTTAAAACAGTCCAGATATTTCCGGAAATCTTCCTTCAACAGGTTCTGCATGTCAGTCAGGTATTCTTCAGGTAATTTCATAAGTCAATTACATTCTAGCATAAAAAAGGGAATCCTATGATTCCCGGTTGTCGTTTACTTCGTAGAAAGTCTTTCTTCTTTTTATCAGAAGATTCAGAATCAGTCCCAGTGGAAGGAAAATGATGCTGACAATTAAGGCTTTGGTTATTCCACTCAGATATTTCTTCATCTTTCTTTGCCTCCCCGTAACACAGTGTACCACAATACGGATATTTGAAAAGGGGGTTAATCAGTTCTTAATAAATTGTAAAAGCATAGTTAAGCACAAAAAAACCGGGATTACCCGGAAGCTTTCAAATGGTGCTCGAGGAGGGACTTGAACCCTCAAGGGTTTTATCCCGGTGGATTTTGAGTCCACTGCGTCTGCCGATTCCGCCACTCGAGCATGTAGCATTATTTTAACTTATTAATGCTCAAATGTAAATATTGTTAATTGCGGTCAAATCGTATTTCTATCTCTTCATCCCTGATATTCAGAGCTTCCCTGACGAGCTGGGATATCTCCTGCCTTTCAGCCTTGTGATCGTATGGAATGACAATATCAACAAAGTATTTATTCAGTTTTCGGTTGAAATGGAAATCATGGAAACCAATGTTCTGATCATATCTGTTCAATGCTTCCTTAAGCTGTTCTCGTAATTGGGCAAACTCCCGGTCATTGTCGGACGGATCGGCGTGAAGAGTCAGCTTTATGCCGGTTTTGCGGGCTACTTCCGTTTCCATGGCGTCCAGGATGTCATGAGCCTGAAGCAGGGTCATTGAAGCGTCCATGTCAACATCGGCAGATCCAAAGACTATCTCAGGACCGTAACTGTGAATGCGCAGGTCATGGATGCCTTTTATCTCAGGATAATCAGTCAGTATTTTCTCAACCTCTTCATAGGTGTTTTCACTGCCTGGCTGTCCTAACAGTATTGAAGTCATTTCCCTAAAGATCCCCAGTCCGTTGATAACGATGACAATGGAGAGAACAAGTCCCAGCAGGGCATCAAGATATGGGGTAGTCAGCGGAGTCAGCAGATAGCCGACGATGATAATGGCTGTGGATGCAGCATCAGAAAGCGAGTCAGTAACCTGAGCCTTAAGAGGGATAAGTCCGCTTTCCTGATAAAGCTTATGGTAATACAGCGCCAGAGCTGTCTTGGCCAGCATGGATATTATCAGAATTATTAATGCAAGCTTATTGAAGACGATGTCAGATGGATTAATGAAACGCTGCAGAGATGACCTAAACAGAGAGAAACCTACAAGAATGATCATCAGGGCTATTCCC
>CAMOMM010000237.1 GCA_946619805.1 uncultured Bacillota bacterium
GCGTTACAGCTGCCGCCTTGGCAAGCACAGACGTTTTCTTTTTCTGGAAAACGGCAAGTGGTTCATTGAACGATCATCATAGTTTTTCTATGATCTTGGAGAAGATGTTCAGCCCGCTTAGGATCGTACCGACGGTACTGCCCAGATTGGCCAGGATGACTACCATAAGTACCTTCAGAACTCTGTTGGAGAAGAATGTCTTTACTGATCCCAGATCATCTGATACTTTCTGGAAATCCTCAACAGTCGGTTTTCTGATGTAGGCTTCAGTAAGCCCGGCAAACCAGCCCGCTGCCAGTAATGGATTAAGTGAAGTGATCGGGGCAACCAGAAAGGCTACCAATACGGAAAGAATATGACCGCCAGCAAGCAGAGTACCAAGGGCACTGGCTGTACCATTGAAAAGGATCCAGGTCTTGATCTGCTGCAAGCCGATCTCGGTGTCCTTGCTGAAGGAAAAAAGGATCAGCAGAATGATGGCAACCGGTAATATCCAGGATGCGATCTTGCTGGCAGTGCTTTTAGGCGGGATCTCATCGAAATCCTTTATATCATAATCTTCATATATATGCTTCTGAACACCGATGGTGTGGGCAGCTCCCATGACTGCCACGATATTGGTACCGGGAGCGTTTTTAATCTTATAAGCCAGATACTTGTCTCTTTCGGTAATAAGTACTTCAGCGACGTTAGGGAAGGCTTTGGATACTTCTTCAAGCGCAGCGCTTAATGCTTCCGTCTGCTGCAGGTTGCTTAATTCCTGCTCTGATATCTCCTCATCATCAAACAGAGAAGAAATAATGACATTTAATAATTTAAACTTATCCTTAGCTGTAAGCTTGCGCCAGGTCCTTTTAAAGGTTGTCTGGATATTGCGGTCAGCCAGTACCAGATTCGCTGACAGCTCTTCGGCCTTGTTAATGGCCGTGATCATCTCATTGCCGCTCTGTGAACCCAGATGTCTGGCAAGTCTTTTCTGATAGCTTCCCAGAATAAGATTGACCAGAACATAGCCGACTCTTTTTTCCTTGATGATCTTTACAACATCCGTATTCTTGAATTTATCGGGATTTTTCAGCGATTCATAACGGTTCTGATCCAGTTCTATGCAGATGGTATCAGGTTTCAGCTCATCAATTGTGGCACCGACTAGCTCAGCACTGTTTTTTGATACATGTGCCGTCGGTATCAGCGTGATGTTCTTGCCGTTATATTCCAGTTTAATTAATTCAATATCCATTTCGTTCACCTGTCTATAATATTACTGTACAGTTTTTGGGGGTCAATTTCCAATAAGAATCACATACTTTTCGTGTTTAACTGTCTGTTGGAGATATGTTATAATACATAAATGAAAAGAGGAATTCAACATGAATGTTCAGTTTACATATGAGTCAGTAATAAGGTATCTGCAGATCGCGGCGGATATCGCTGTTGTCTGGCTGCTGATAAATTATATTATCAAGGTCGCCAAGGCCT
The DNA here is from genome assembly GCA_946619805.1 of uncultured Bacillota bacterium. Lineage (GTDB taxonomy): Bacteria > Bacillota_I > Bacilli_A > Erysipelotrichales > Erysipelotrichaceae > RUG521. Next base: position 1,480 of record CAMOMM010000237.1, read on the forward strand.
CACAGAAAACAGTCCAGCTTTTCCAGGGTATCTTACTGATTCTGGTCGTTCAGGCCATTGCCAAATACCGGGGTCTTAATACCGTGGCGGTAATTACCGATAACATTGTATCCTGGGGCTTTCTGGCCATCATCGTTGTCTTCCAGCCGGAAGTAAGAGCCATTCTGGAAAGACTGGGCAAAAGCAACGCCCTGGCCCGTATTTCCGTATTGAGCCATAACGAGAAGGAAAGACTGGTCGATGAACTTATTGCGGCTACCGCCAATCTGTCAAGTTCCCAGACCGGTGCACTTATTACTCTTGAACAGAGCCAGTTTTTAAATGAATATGTCAATACCGGAGTAAAGCTTAACTCCGTTGTTTCTGCTGAGTTATTATGCTCTATCTTCCAGACAACCACACCGTTACATGATGGTGCTGTCATCATTCAGGGTGACCGTATTGCCTGTGCATCGGCTTACTTCCCGCCAACCACGATGGATCTGCCATCCAGATACGGGGCCAGACACAGAGCGGCCATCGGTATCTCGGAAGTGTCAGATGCCATCACGATCGTTGTTTCCGAAGAGACCGGAAGAGTTGCCATTACCAGAGATGGCAAGATACTGCAGATGAATGAGCATAAGCTGCGTAATTATCTGGAAAAGATCCTTCTGGATAAGGAAGTTGTCAAGGGCAAGAGCACAAATGTCGCTTCTGCCGATTCCGTTTCCGTTGAGAAGCTGGTATCCCGGAATGAACCGGGCAGTGATGAGGAAATCGACTTCAAGGTCGATGATCACAGCGAAAACGAAAAGATGATGAAGACTTTCCAGTTTACAGATTTCAAGGCTGAGGTAGATAAGGAAGAAAAAGATGTCTTCCGCAGAAAGAGCCAGAGCAATCCTGTCGTCAAGCAGATCGTCAATGAGATCGCCAATGAAAGAAAGCAGGAACTCGCTGAAATCAACAAGACCAATGATGTCAAGGCTGACATCAAGATCAAGACCGTTTCCGTTCCTAAGGATATGATCACGGAACCTCAGCAGATCGAACACTTTGATGTTGAGGAGGTTTTTGAAACGATCAAGACACAGAAGATCGTTGAAGGAAACAAGACTTCAGACAAGGAAGGGGGTAAGGACTAATGGCTAAGAAAGATAAGGTTCAGGAACAGAATTCCCGTCAGAAAACCGAACTGGCCCAGAGAATTGCTGAAAACTCCCAGAGAATGGTCAATACCTATGCTTCATTTGAAAACACCATCATTCTCATATTCCGCCGCATTACCGGCCTGTTAAACAAACTGATCTTTGATTCAAAGTTCTCTAAGATCTCATCA
>CAMOMM010000238.1 GCA_946619805.1 uncultured Bacillota bacterium
CTGGTTGCCACGGGCAAGGATTTTGCTGATTCACTGTCTGCATCTGCAACCGGATTACCGCTGCTGCTTGCTAAGGATGCTCTGGACGATGTTCAGAAGTCATACCTGAAAGAGATCAGGGGCAGAAAATTCATCATCCTTGGCGGTGAAAACGCGGTCAGCATCGACATTGAAAACCAGCTGAAGACATATGGATCAGTTGAAAGAATTGCCGGTGCCAACAGATTTGAAACATCAGTAAGGATCGCTGAGAAGCTGTTTGAAGCACCGAAGTGTGCAGTACTGGCTTTCAGCAATGAATTCCCTGATGGTTTATGTGGTGGACCGCTGGCGCAGATGCTGAAGGCTCCGGTCATCCTGACCAGACCTGATAAAGCCTCCATAGCCAAAGAATACCTGCAGAGTCAGGGAATTACTGACGGTGTCGTATTAGGCGGAACAGCCAGAATCGATGATGATACGGTAAGAAAACTGTATGGAATAAGCTCTACATCACCGATAGAACTGTATCAGAAATAATCTGACAAAAGGGATATCTTATCAAGGGGATATCCCTTTAAAATGGCCTGAAGGAGTTGTCGAATACCGGAATATTAAGTAAAATGAAGTAGTATGACCTGCTTTGTAATAAATGGCTTACAATAATAGTGAACAGGTATCTGATGATGCTTAAAGCACTCCTGTAAGAAAGGAGAACATATAAAAATGAAGGGAATTCATGTAACAAGTGAAATAAATCCGTTAAGAAAAGTACTGGTTCACCGACCGGGAAGGGAATTACTGAATCTGACACCTGATACCCTGGGAGAACTGCTGTTTGATGACATCCCGTTTTTAAGGGATGCTCAGAAGGAACATGACGCCTTTGTCCAGATCCTGAAGGACAATGGAGTTGAAGTGGTTTATCTGGAAGATCTGATGACGGAAGTACTGACCCTGAATCCGAAGCTGGTTGAACCTTTTCTGTATCAGTGGCTTTCCGAAGGCGATATCAAGACCAAGAGATGGCGTGATATTCTTTACAGATATATGATCAACTGCTTCAAGGGAAAGGATCTGGTTCTTAAAACCATGGAAGGGATCACCCTGAAGGAAATGAAGGAATATCTTGGTGACAGGGTCAAGGCCTATTCATTGCAGGACAGAATTGCTCCTAACGATGACCTGATAGTTGCTCCAATGCCTAATCTTTATTTCCAGCGTGACCCGTTTGCGGCTGTTGGAGAGGGGGTATTTGTCAACAGAATGCGTTATCCGACCCGTAACCGTGAAACGATCTATGCGGATTACATTTTCCGTTATCATCCGGACTTTGCCGGCTTTGTGAAACGCTACTATGACCGTGACTATCATGCCACCATCGAGGGCGGCGATGTCTTCAATCTGACCGATACGGTCGTAGCTATCGGTATTTCCCAGAGGACCTCACCTGATGCCATTGAAGCAGCTGCGATAAACATGTTCAACGATCCTGACTGCAGAATCAGAACCGTTCTTGCCTTCAAGATCCCGGAATCGCGTGCCTTCATGCATCTTGATACGGTCTTTACCAGAGTTGATGTTGATAAGTACACAGTACATCCGGCAATAATGGGAACTCTGGAAGTATATGAAATAACACCTCCTCAGGGAGATGATCACAATCCTGATGACCTGCGGGTCAGAAAACTGGAAGACACCCTGGAACACATTCTGGAAAAATATACGGGAGTTGACAGGGTTGACCTGATCTATTGCGGCGGTGATGATCTGATTGCCGCTGCCAGAGAACAGTGGAACGATGGTTCCAATACATTATGTATCGCCCCGGGCGTAATAGTATGTTACGAGCGTAATGATATTACCAATGCCATTCTGCGTGAAAAGGGCCTGAAGGTATTAACCATGCCAAGCGCGGAATTATCAAGAGGCAGAGGGGGGCCGAGATGTATGAGCATGCCTTTATGGCGTCAAGACTAGAGAAGGAGATAGGAAAATGCCAAGAAGTTTATCAGGCCGCAGCTTTCTGAAGCTGCTGGATTACTCAACAGAAGAGATCCAGTATCTGCTGGATCTTGCCAGACAGTTCAAGAATCTGAAACTGTCAAATACACCGCACAAATATCTTGAAGGCAAAAACATTGTTCTTTTATTTGAAAAGACCTCAACCAGAACCAGATGTGCATTTGAAGTAGCCGGACATGATCTGGGAATGGGCGTCACTTATCTGGACCCGGGTTCATCACAGATGGGTCATAAGGAATCACTGGCTGATACGGCCAGAGTACTGGGCAGAATGTTTGACGGCATTGAATACCGTGGCTTTGACCAGCAGATCGTTGAAGATCTGGCAAAATATGCCGGTGTACCGGTCTGGAATGGCTTGACGACACAGTTCCATCCTACCCAGATGCTGGCTGACGTCATGACCGCCTATGAGTATTTCGGTTATTACAAGGGACTGAAATGGGTGTTCTTTGGCGATGCCAGAAATAACGTTGCCAATTCCCTGATGGTAGTATGTGCCAAACTTGGAATTAACTTCGTTGCCTGCGGACCGAAGGAAAACATGCCGGCTGACGATCTGGTCAAGACCTGCAAGAAGATTGCTAAGGAAAATCACTGCACCATCACTCTGACTGATGATGTTGATAAGGCTGCCAAGGGTGCCAATGTCATCTATACCGACATCTGGGTATCAATGGGCGAACCAAAGGAATTATGGGCTGAAAGAATCAAGCTGCTGGCTCCATATCAGGTAAACAAGGATGTCATGAAGAAGGCTGATCCTGACTGCATCTTCCTGCACTGTCTGCC
>CAMOMM010000239.1 GCA_946619805.1 uncultured Bacillota bacterium
ACTGCAGATCTCCTTTGTCATTAAAGCCATGAAGCCGATGGTCATGATGATGTTTTTCCTGACGATCATCAATGTCTTTGTGGTCAAAACCGGCAACCTGTTATGGACATTAGGCCCGATCACCATCTATGATGATGCCCTCAAGCAGACCGGCTACATCGTAGTCAGACTGGCTCTGATGATCATGACGACGACATTATTAACGGCCACTACCAAGCCGATGGACATGACTCTGGGCATTGAAGACCTGCTGGCTCCATTGGAAAAGCTGCATGTTCCAACCCATGACATTGCGATGATGATCGCTTTGGCTTTAAGATTTATTCCAACACTTATTGATGAAGCGGAAAGGATCCTGAAGGCTCAGGCTTCCCGCGGTGTTGACTTTGAAAACGGCACCCTTAAGGAAAAGATCTCCGCCATCATGTCACTGATCGTGCCGATGTTTGTTTCCTGTTTCCAGAGGGCTGATGATCTGGCTGATGCCATGGAAGCCAGAGGATATGTTGTCGGGGCCAAGCGTGTCAGATATAAGATACTGAAGTTTAAAACCGGTGACTATGCCGTGATAATCATAGCCAATTTATTACTGGCCGGAATGATTTTCCTGGCCGTACGAGGTACTGTATGAGATATAAAGCAATTGTAAGCTATGACGGAACCGCCTATCAGGGCTGGCAGAAACAGCCTGATAAGAATTCCGTTCAGGCAAAAATAGAAACTGCATTAAGCAGACTGTGCCGGCATAATGTTAAGATTACAGGAGCCGGCAGAACCGACAAGGGTGTTCATGCCTTTGGTCAGGTATTCCACTTTGATACCGACAAGGAATTCAAGGACATTACCAAGTCCATCAACAGCCAGCTGCCTGAGGATATCAGAATCGTCAGCTGCAAGCCGGTAAGTGATGAATTCCACAGCCGTTATGATGCCAAGTGGAAGCACTATTCCTACATCATCAATACGGGTAAGTTCAACCCAATTCAGAGAAACTATGCCTATCAGTTAGGCATTGAGCTTGATGAGGAAAAGATGCAGGAAGCTGCCCAGGCATTAGTGGGAACACACGATTTCTCCAGTTTCAACGCAACCAGAAAAGATGAAATCGAAGACCAGGTCAGAACCATCTATAAGATCGAAGTAAAGAGAAGAGGTTCGCTGGTAACCGTTGACTATTACGGTGACGGATTCTTAAGATACATGATCAGAATGATGACGGGAGCACTTATTGAAGCCGGAAAGGGCAAGATAACTGCTGAAGACATTCAGAATATCATGGAAAAAATGGATAAAACAGCCTGTAACTATAACGTTCCAGCCTGTGGCCTGTATTTAATTGAGATTAGTTATACCAATTTCTGAGAAATAGGGTATAATATATAGGCACGCACTGGTGGCGGAATAGGCAGACGCGTACGTTTGAGGGGCGTATGACAGCAGTCGTGTGGGTTCAAGTCCCATCCAGTGCACCATTATGAAAGAAAAGCCCGATTTGGGCTTTTTTCGTTGAAAATCACGGTAGTTATGTACTTCATTCTTTCCCTGTGCAGGTTCATGGTCTATCACCATCCTTATCTTTCAGTTAACAGGTTTTTACCATATTATGCGGACAGTTTCCCTGCAGATGCCTGAGGTGTTTTTATCAGTTATGTTCAAAGACTTTTTCCATGTTTTCAATTATAATGAAAATAATAATGGAGGAAACATAATATGTGGAACAGTTTTAATACAGGCGATTACAGCGGTATGATAGCTGAAACCAAAAAGATCAGAAGCAAGGATGGTCAGGAAATAACGGTTTATCATTCCAGACCGCTTACTGACGGTGTTCATCCGGGCATTGTTCTGATCCCGCACATGCCGGGATGGGATGAATGGTGCCGTGAAACAGCCAGAAGATTTACTGAGCATGGTTACAGTGTAGTATGCCCTGACATTTATTCCCGTTTCGGAACCGGAACTCCTTCCGAAGTAGCCAACAGACGGCGTGAGAACGGACTGGCTCCTGACAGCACAGTCATGGCTGATACTGCGGCTTCCATTGAATTCCTGAGAGATCAGCATGATTCCAACGGCAAGGTCGGTGTCATCGGCATGTGTTCCGGGGGCAGACATACTTTCCTGGCAGCATGCACTCTGGAAGGCATTGATGCGGCAGTTGACTGCTGGGGCGGGGGAGTCATTATGGCTGATGAGGAATTATCCCCGGCCAGACCGGTATCACCGCACACCTTAACAGCCAGTCTCAGCTGTCCTTTACTGGGTATATTCGGTAATGATGACAGACATCCTGATGTCAATGAAGTCAATAAGACTGAAGAACTGCTGAAAAAGTATGAGAAGAATTATGAATTCCACAGGTATGACGGGGCATCGCATGGTATCTGGTATTACCATACACCGATGTACCGACAGCAGCAGGCCATGGATTCCTGGAATGTGGTACTGGAATTCTTCGATAAGTATCTGAAATGAAATGACCGGCTGTAAAAGCCGGTTTATAATAGGTATATGGAAAAGAAGAACTTTGCGGTAATGGTCAAGCCGGTAGGATCCAGGTGCAACATGCGCTGCACTTACTGTTACTATCTGCCACTGAACATTTCCCATGATGCCATCATGTCGCTGGAAATAGCGGAAAAGATGATCAGAAACACCATTGAATCCAGTAAAGGAGAAGTGGTGTCTTTCGTCTGGCACGGTGGGGAACCGACCTTAAGAGGTCTGGAGTTTTACCACAAGGTTGTGGAAATACAGCAGAAATACCTGCCGGAAGGCTGG
>CAMOMM010000240.1 GCA_946619805.1 uncultured Bacillota bacterium
CCATGCCGGCTACGTCACCGACGTTATCGCCGACGTTATCCGCAATGACGGCTGGGTTACGTGGGTCATCTTCCGGGATGCCCAGTTCAACCTTGCCGGTCAGATCCGCCGCAATATCCGCAGTCTTGGTAAAGATACCGCCGCCGACCTTGGCAAACAGAGCCAGGGAGCTGGCTCCAAAGCTGAAGCACAGAACAGCCTGAGTGCTCTGGGTTACCAGATAAACCAGGGAAACGCCGAGAACACAGGCACCGACAACGGCCATGCCCATGACGGCACCGCCTCTGAAACCAACCATGAAGGCCGGCTTAAGTCCCTTCTGAGCAGCTTCAGCGCTTCTTCCGTTAGCGCTGGTGGCTACTTCAATGCCGATCTTGCCGCTTAAGGCTGACAGAACGGTACCGCACAGATAGGAAATGGCATTTATGATATTCTTATCAGCCGCACCCTTCCAGATAGGATTAGGCAGGAAAAGCAGAATGATCACGGCGACCCCGCCGGCAAAGGCCAGCAGGATCTGGTCCTGTCTTCTTAAGAATGTTCTCGCACCAAGCTGAATCAGATTGCTGACCTTGGTGATCATCGCATTCTCCTGAGGCTGTTTTCTGACCCAGGCAAACAGCCATGCTGCATATCCGAACGCCACAAAGCTGATCAGAATGCTGAGCAGTAAAGTTACGGTTAATGACATATTATTCCTCCAGATGCAGAATTTGTATTTGTTATAATAGTATCATTTTTGAACTTACCCGACAATTTTAACAAGCCAACAGTGTATTTTTTTGATATTATTTCTTACTTTTCAATGCTATATTTGAAATGTAAAACTAACGGAGGATAATACCATGCTTGATACATCCATTTTCACCTGTGAAAAGCTGACCGATGTCATTACCCGCGTAAGAATGCCGGGAAATGTCTTTGCCTACATCGCAACAGGAAGCGAAAGATGCGCTGTCATTGATACCGGCTTCGGCTTAGGACCTTTCAGAGAATACTGCGAGAAGATCATAGGAGACAGACCTTATGAGCTGATTCTGACCCACGGTCATTTCGACCACAGCGGCGGAGCCAGTCAGTTCGATAAGGTCTGGATGCATCCGGATGATCTGCAGCTGGCCCAGAGACACACTGACCGTAAGATGCGTTCCGGCTTTCTGGTAAGAGACGGTTGGAAATTCGAGTGGGAAGATCTGGCGGAAGAGAAACTGAGTGGATATCTGCCGTTAGAGTACAGGCAGAGGTTTGATCTGGGCAATGAGGTACTGGAGATCGTCAATCTGGGCGGTCATACCCCGGGAAGCATCGGAATCCTGTTTACCAATGAACGCATTTTGCTGGCCGGGGATGCCTGCTGCTCCTTCACCCTGTTATTCGGCGGTAAGGACTCTTTGAATGTCAAGGGCTTACGCGATAATCTGATCGATACCTGGCACAGGTATAAAGACTGCTTTGACACCATGCTGTATTCCCATCCGCATAACTATGGCGGCCCGGAAGTCATTGAACAGATGATTGACCTGTGTAATCAGATTCTTGAAGGTAAGGATGACCGCATCGAAAGACCGGGAATGTTTGGTCAGAAAAGCTATGTAGCCAAGGCTACGGGAGAAAACGGACGACGCCTTGACGGCAGGATCGCCAATCTGCAGTACGCTGAAGACTGCATCTGAAACACATAAAAAACGGCTATTCAAGCCGTTTTCATTTGTTTTACTTAACGAAGAACCATTCACCGTTGATCATGGTTCTGGTAACATACAGATTTTCATCCATTACTACCAGGTCAGCCTTACGGCCAACTTCGATCTTGCCTCTGTCCTTTAACAGATAGGCTTCGGCTGCGTTTTCAGTAAAGATCTTACCGATGGTTTCCAGAGAGAAGCCGTTGGCGTACATCGTTCTCATGTTTTCATCAAAGGTATGACAGCCGGTGACCAGCTTGCCGTTGACATCACGGACGGCCCCGTCACGGATATAGACTTTCTTGTCTCCCATCATGTATTCCCCTTCCGGCTTGCCCATTAACGGTGAAGAGTCAGAAACACCGATGACATGGTCATCACCCTTCAGTTTCAGGATCATGGTGATGAACTGCGGAGATACGTGAATGCAGTCACCGTTGAGCTGCATGTAGAGATCCTTCTCCAGCAGACACTGGGTAACGGCCGTTGACTTGTGATGGTCAAGCAATGGGAACCCGTTTGGGAAATGGTCAGTCAGTCTGGCACCGTGCTTTACCGCCTGATGAACATCCTCACCGGTTCCTTCAGTAAAGCCAATTAACGGTAACACTCCGTTTTCCCTTAACCAGCTGGTCCAGCTGCAGTCAGGATCAAGCTCTGGGGCATACAGAACCGCCAGTATGTCCGAGAGATCACCATCCGCTATCCGCAGGGTGTCTTCCCTGGTTGGTACCACACTGATTGGATAGTAAGGAATGGAACGGTGCTTGTAGTCGGTATACAGGAAGATTCCGGCTACTCTGGCTCCCGGCTCATTCTTAGCCCGTCTGATCGTTCTGATCCTGTTTCTGGTTTCCTCGTCGTTTTTGGCGATTGGGGTAGGTACATATGACGTTACTCCATACTGCGGAATGGTACGGGCAATTTCCCTCATTGATTCCAGGGAATCACCGCAATAGACATTGCAGGCTCCATGGAAATGGGTATCAATGAACCCGGCAAACAGGTAATGACCTTTCCGGTCATAACCCTCACCTTCAAGATTTGTTCCGATTTCGGTAATCAGACCGTTTTCGGTTCTGACATCACA
>CAMOMM010000241.1 GCA_946619805.1 uncultured Bacillota bacterium
TGCAATAATTGCAATTTTATCGGATAAAAACATAGCTTCTTCCATCTCTAAAGTAAATGATCTCTGATTCATATCAAGGAAAATGGATAAAACATAATGCATACACTATCAGGGGTCAAAACGTTTTCTTTAAAGAATCAACATGTTTATTTAATCGTTTTAATATATAATAAAGGTACTACTAATCAGTAGGAATGGGGTAAGTAAGTATGAAAGGGGTATTTTTTTATGAAAAAAAGACTAGCTATAATTCTGGTCACACTCTGCGTACTGCTACCAGCAATCGTTCTGCCTGATAGTAATGCAGGTGTTGTTCATGCAGATGAGGATAAACTAACAGTCTGCATAAAGAACATTCTGTATACGATAGGAAAAAATGTAGATGGTAAAGCCGTTGCGTACGACTATACTTCAATGACCATGGTTAAAGGTCAGACTAAAACTGTTCCTGGCGCTTTCAGAAGCCAGGTAGGTGGTTATGATACCAAGGCTTCCGGCTTGGGATATGACTATAAGTGGTTAAATGTTTTTGTCAAAGGTTCTGAAGATGGTGAACCTGTCTTCGCCGAATCTGCGGATGAGGTTGAAAACACTATTTCCAAGATTTCATATAAAGGAGAAGGAAATGTAGTCATAACCTATCGGGACGGTACAACAGAAACTCTTACCGATACAACGACTGTTTACGTTGCACCGGTTTATTCACAGACTGCCAGATGGTACCTGAATTACAATTATATAGATAACATTTCTACAGGTTCAGGATCTTGGAGCAATAAGGACTTCGTTGTTTCATACAGTCATACTTTCAGCAATCCTCTGGATGCCACACCAAGAAGTCATTATCAGTTTAAACACTGGTATGATACTGACACGGATAAAACATATAATGCCGGTGATACATTTACCTATACAGGTGCTGAATTAGGACAGGGCGAAACAAAGAATATTGATGTATATGCTGAATATCAGCCATCAGTAACTGTAAGATACCACTATGCTGGTAATGTAAGCGGCGAAGAAAAAGAAAGCTTCGAAAACATTACAATCTATGGCAACAGCTTCGATCATCAGGGTTTGGATTTTGCCGGATGGTATGACGCTGAAGGCAATAAGTTAGAAGATGGTGCTATTGCAGAAATACCTGCCATAACGAGAGAACCGGTAGAAAGAAAGATCGTTGATGTTTATGCCCGTTACAATGTAACCATCACTCCAAAGGATAACAGTAAGGTCTATGGAACGGAAGATCCTACACTGACCGCAGAAGTTACAGATCTGGCAAGCGGAGATGCTCCGTCTTATACTCTTGTCAGAGAAGCCGGTGAGAATGTAGGAAAATATAAGATTTCCGTTGCTGAACCAAAGGCTACTACATATCCTGATGGAAGTGAGAAGTACATAATCAAAACCTCAGAAGCCACTTTTGAAATCACGCCAAAAGAAATCAAGATAAAAATCGAAGGCAATAAAGAAGACGTATTATATGATGGCAAGGAACATACCGTTGAAGGATATAAGGTTACCTGTGAAGATGAATTATTCGATGAAGCAGATGTTAAGCTTACAGGTGAAGCCAAGGTAAGCGGTACTGATCCGGAAACATATCCAATGGGTTTAACTGTTGAAAAGTTCTCATATGATGATGAAAACTTCAAGGCAACATTTGAAGTAATTGATGGTGAATTGAAGATCAGCGTATTGGAAAAATACAACTACAAGGTAGAACATTATCAGCAGAACATTGAAGACGATGAATATACATTAGCTGATACTGAAAACCTGACAGGTGTCTTCAATGAGACTGTAACTGCAACTCCTAAGGAATATGAACAGTTTATCTTAGATAAGACAGTTGAAGGAACTGTTGAAACAGGTGTCTTAAAGATCGATAACGAAGTAGTTCTGAAACTGTACTACAACAGAAAGACCTATGATCTGACATATAAGATGAACGGCGGTGAATTTAACGGTTCAGCAAAGGACATCGTTGAAACATATAAGTATGGCGAAGTTGTTAAAATCCATGAAGCACCGACAAGAAAAGGTCACACCTTCTCACATTGGGAAGGCTCAAAGTATAATCCTGGTGATGAATATACAGTAACTGAAGATCATACATTTACCGCTCAGTGGATCAAAGATGAGGTCCCTAATACCGGAGATACACGGAACTTATCAATGTGGATATCTGCCTTTGGAGCATCAATGTCTGGTGCATTGGCAATGACATATGTTGCTTTAAAGAAGAAAGATGAAGAATAATCGGATAACTGATTAAACTTAAGCAAAACAAAGCGAAGATTACTGAAGTCTTCGCTTTTTAATTTGTGTTAAAACTGTATGTTTTTTTCTTCTATTTCCTTAACGATGTCCAGGATGGTATCTTTATCCATCTTAGTTATCTGACGGTCATAGGTCATCAAACCGTTTACTTCATCTTCCACATCACTGACCTGAGTGTAGATGCTGGCAGCCAGGCCTTTATCAATATTATCAAGAATATCGCGTTTAAACAGTACTTTCAGCTTTTCATTAAGGTCCTTAATGTCTTTGATCTTCTTGTAACCAAAGGTCTGCTTATCATTGAAACAGTGATCATATAACTTCAGGGTATAACCGCCAAATTCGGAAAGGAAGTAAAGACGTTTGTCGTTGAACCTGTTCATGTTTACCGGACGGAAGTAAATGTGCTTACTGTTGATTTCACCGTCTCCCTGATCATGCCAGCCGCTGACCGGTTCTATGATGCGGGTATTATCCAGTGAACTA
>CAMOMM010000242.1 GCA_946619805.1 uncultured Bacillota bacterium
CCATAATGGTATCAGTGCCAAAGCGGTTTATGGCCGTGGCAATTAATGAGAATACAGCCAGAGGAGTAACATACTGCAGAAAGTTCAGTATCCGGTAACAGAAGTCTCTGACTTTTATAATGACACTGATCACCTTTTCCGCTTTCATATGGTGAGCGATCAGACCGCAGAGGTATGATAATACGATGATGAAGAAAAGATACTTTCCGGTAAATAATCCGGCGATATCTTTAGGCAGAAGGTTGATGAAGAAATCGCCTATCTTTATGTCAAGAGTATTGACTGCCGTTTCACTGGAGAGAAATTCAGCTCCCTTAGCCGGATCGATCAGAACAACCAGGATGCTTGATAACAGAAACGAAACAACAAACATGCCCAGAAACAGTGCAACAGCTCTTAACACCAGAAAATCACGGTTTCCAACTGACTGATAAATTGATACCGATATTGAGGTAAAGATCACGGGAAGGATCAGATACTTTAATACCGTTATGTAGCTGCTTCCGATGAATTCGATCTTTCCGACAAGTTCACCGCCATAAAAACCGAAGAATATGCCGAGAATCAGCGATATAAGGGTGATGATGCTAACGGTTTTCTTCATAGTACTTTCTGAATCTTTCAACAGCTTTGCGGCTGTTTTCAATTGTTCCCAATCCGGAAACGCGGAAATGCCCTTCCCCGGCCGGCCCGAAGATGGCGCCTGGAACGATTATGACATTGATTTCATTAAGGATCTTATGGAAATAATCAAAACTGCTGATGTTTTCCCTGTTTTTCACCCAGATGTAAGGACTGTCAACACCGCCGGTAACTTCAAAACCCATCTCTTCAAAGCTCTGCCTTAAAAACGAGATGTTTTCCTTATATATCCGGATATTTTTATTTAACAGTTCCCTGCTTTCCGGCAGATAACTGGCCAGTGCTCCCACCTGGGCTACATAGGAAGCCCCGTTAAAACGGTTTATCGTTCTTTCCCTGAACAGAATGGAATCTATTTCCTTTGGGAGAATGAAATAGGAACATCTTAACCCGGTAAATGATGCCCTCTTGGAAAAGCTTCTTAACTCAATCGCACATTCCCTGGCACCCGGAATTTCGTAAATGCTTTTAGGAACATCAGGTGAAGAAATGAAGGCTTCATATACATTGTCGTAGATGATATAGGCCTTTTCCCTTACAGCGTAATTCACCCATTTGCCTAATACTTCATAAGTCATGGCATTGCCGACAGGATTGCTTGGCGAGCAGATGTAGATGACATCATAGTGCTGCTGCGGAATGACCATCTGATAGTTTTCATCCAGTGGAGTAAAATATACCTCACGTGATAAGGCGTAGCACCGGTTGCGGTATATCGGATAGGTCGGATCAGCCATCAGTATGCGGCTGTTAATGTCAAACAGCTCCAGAATATTGGTACAGTCTGACTTGGTACCATCTGATACATATACCTCATCAATGGTAAAACCGGAATTCGGATAGTCATTATCAATGATCGCCTGTCTTAATTCAGGTAATCCATAGTATCCGCCATAGCCATGAAAACTGGACATGTCAGATAAATCATCAACAGCCTTATGCATGGCTTCAATTACCGGCTTTACGATCGGCTTGGATACATCTCCTATGCCAAGAGAAATGACATCCCGTTTAGGATGTTCTTTTTTATACTGAGCCACATAGGCAGTGGCGCTGGAAAAGGCATTTACCTTATCTATCTTAAGAATATTCTTATTAAGCATATCTAAATATTACAACAATCCCCTTTAATTGTAAAAACACATGTCAATATAAAATCCGGTTTCCCGGATCCTATACTTTCTTTATCAGTTTGGTTTTACCATTGCTGCGGAATTTTATCTTATTATCTTCAATTGATAATATCTCGGCATCCATCAGATCTCTTACCTCTTTCAGCTTTGCCTTCTGCTGTTCATCATAATGGCTGAAGTTGTCACTGGTAAGCAGGATTCCTGAGAACAGACCATTCATGGTTGCCAGATACATCTTGTCGGTTTCATTAAGGGAAATGTTTTCCGTTCTCAAGAAGAAGACATCAGGGTCATTCAGGAAAGCTCTGTGATTGAGCTGAAGTCTGAAGAAGGTATTGTCAATTGCATGCTTTGTGGATACTCTTTCACGGTGAATGATGCGCATATGGACCTTATCATCCCAATCCAAACCTACATCACAGCCGATACGGCAGTAATCTACCAGACCAAAGGCCGGCATTAAAGGTACACCACATCCCAAAATCAGCTTATCTCTGCACAGATATCTTAACCACTTCATGGAATCGATCATCTTGGCCGCACGGCTTCTGTATTCATCAGGGAACGGTGCTGCCGCATACAGGAAATCGAGTTTGACCAGATCAAATCCCCATTCATTGAAGACGCGGTCAAAGCATTTTTCAATGTAATCCATTACTTCCTCATTATCCAGGTCAAGTGAATAGAAACCGCCCCAGTTGGAACCGTTCTTCCAGTTCTGTCCGTCATGTTTGAGGAACCAGTCCTGATGTTCTTTCCAGATTCTGCTTTTTTCGGTGGCTACAAAAGGTGCCAGCCATAAGCCGCTCTTATAGCCTTTGGCATGGATCTTGTCACAGATCGCCTTCATGCCATCCGGGAACTTTACCGGATCAGGCTCCAGCCAGTCGCCCACTGTCGGTTCCCAGCCGTCATCGATCTGGAACAGATCTCCTGGCTTTAACAGTCCTTCACAGCTTTCCAGATCCTCTTCAATTGAGGCAATGGAAATA
>CAMOMM010000243.1 GCA_946619805.1 uncultured Bacillota bacterium
AAGGCCAGGGAACTGGCATTGAGAAATAAGGCTGACCGCAATGGACCGTGTATCTGCGGCAGTGGAAAGAAGTATAAGAAATGCTGCGGACGTTATCAGGTACGCTGAAAGGAGCTTAAAGATGAATACGGAATTTGAATACATGAACAGAATGAATGAGATCCTGCAGGAAGTCTATGAGGTCAATAAGGATAACATCAAGGTGGCAGCTGAGAAATTTGCTCAGACCATGCTTGATGACAGGATCATCCATACTTTCGGTACCGGTCACTCCCACATGGTGGGAATGGAGGCCTTTGCCCGTGCCGGTGGATTAGGCAATCTGGATGCGATGATGGACCCTGATGTTCTGTGCAACCATGGGGTTGACAGGGGCAGCCGCATTGAAAGAATATCGGGAATCAGTGATATCATCTATGACAGTCATGTAATTGAAAAGGGTGATATCATGGTGATCATTTCCAATTCAGGAAGAAATGCCATGCCGATCGAAATGGCAATGCGCTGTCAGAAGGAAGGTATCTATACGATAGCCATTACTTCCCTGGAACAGTCACGGAAGATAACCAGCAGACATGCCAGTGGCAAAAAGCTGTATGAACTGTGTGATCTGGTTCTGGATAACCGTGTACCTGCTGGTGATGGCTGCATGAACATCGGCGGAATAGTGGCCGGTGCCGTCAGCAACATCACGGGCTTTTATCTGATCGATACCATTACAACTGAAGCCCTGAAGATTGTAACCGAAAAAGGCTTTAAGCCATATGTTTATCAGTCACAGAACGTTGACGGATACAATAATGACGAGATTTACCGGAAGTATTTCGGGAGAGTAAAGTACATTAAGTAAAATGCTGGAAATATATCATGATGAGATACCTGCATTTATTGAAGAAGCGATTAAAAGCCCGGAAATGCAGCGTTTAAGGAAAGTCGGAATGGATTGCGGGTGTGAATACACCTCTCTTTCCTTATGGAAAGATGTCATACCGTATAAGAGATTTGAACACTCAATTGGAGTGGCACTGATCGTATGGCATTTTACCCACAGTGAAAAGCAGGCTCTGGCGGGGCTGTTTCACGACATCTCATCACCGGCTTTTGCCCATGTGGTCGATTTCATGAATAATGACCATCTAAATCAGGAATCCACGGAAGCGGGAACCAGGGAGATAATAGAGAATTCAGCAGAAATACAGAAACTGCTGGAAGCACTGGGATTATGCGTGGCAGATGTCTGCGATTATCATGAATATCCAATCGCTGATAACGACTCACCAAAACTGTCAGCTGACCGACTTGAATATACCTTATGCAATCTTTACCGCTATCAGGGATACAGCAGGAATGATGTAAAGAGAATGTATGATGATCTGACTGTTGGCATAAATGAACATGGGGAAGAGGAACTGATGTTCCGTGATCCTGTCATTGCCGGGGAATTTGTGCTGGGAACTCTGAAGAACAGCAGGCTTTATGTGTGTGATGAAGACCGTTATTCCATGGAAGTTCTGGCTCGCATTTTAAGAAAAGCTATCATGAACAAAGTCATTGATTATGAGGATCTTTATAAAGACGAGGAATACATTATCAAACGAATAAGGAAATCTCTGGACTGGTACTGGTTTACCCGTCTCAACCGTGTTGAAAGAAACACTCATTATAATGGCGCCGGTTGGGTACAGATCCGGGCTAAGAAAAGATACATTGATCCTTTTGTTTTCGGGAAAGGAAGACTGTCACGGCTTGACCCTGCAGTAAATGAAGAACTGCAGAAGTTCATTGATCTTGATTTTGACAGCTATCTGAAAGGATTTGGATTAATATGATAAAGAAGGGGCTATAATAGAAAATACAGCTCCTTTTTAATATGTTTTGTAAGTAAGCATAGTTTCTATTGAATAAAACTATGAAATGTGTTTATGCATATAAATGTAAAATGGGAAACAATTTTCCTTGAGTGGAAAGGTTTTTCCATAGAAATTAGGATGGTAATTGTATATGGTATAATTAAATCGTACTAATTGATATAAATAATTAACAGTTTATTACGGTTGGGGATAAGGAAGAAAAACTATATGGGTGTTGGCAGTTGGGGTTATCAGTTTTATGGCCTGTTGTATTATTTTGGAGTTCTGGGTGCTCAGAATATTATTGCGTTAATTCTGATAGTACTGATATTAAAACTCATCATTTCCAGTGTGAAAAAACGCATATATATTATATTGCCAATATACATGGCAATTTGTCTGTTTTTAAGTGGTTCACTATTAAATAAAGAGCTTAACATAAGACTTTTATGTGCATGTTATGGGCATCCGGTCATAGCCTACACGTTTGATGCAGATATAATTGATATCAGATCAGCAGAAGTAATAGGACCAATTTATATGGAAACTGCATATGTTAAAACCGGTCATTATGATTTACATGGTTCACGTATTATGCCTTTAATTGAAATCTACAGGATTGGACCTGTTTACTATTCGAAAATATGGAGAAACAGAGCATAAATGGAAGTAGAAAGAAAAAAAGTCAGCTCCTTACTGTTGAAGTTAAGAAAAACACACGAGTTCAGTCAGGAAGAGATGGCAGATTATTTAGGTGTTAGTGCCCGAACGGTTAGAAACTGGGAAAAAGGTCTCACTATGCCTTCAATTGAAGATGTAACAAGGATCTGCACTCTCTTTAATCTGTCAGTTGATGGCTTTTTAGAAGGTGATTTCCGTGAACAGGAAGCTGAGGAAAAGGACG
>CAMOMM010000244.1 GCA_946619805.1 uncultured Bacillota bacterium
CTTGACCTTAGCCAGATAACCTCCTGCGAGGGCATCAGGGAAGTTACGGCCATAAGCCATTACCATGCCTAATGGACCATCAAAGAATTTCTCCGCAATCAGTTCAGAAGTATGAAAACGGTTATTACCTGCTATTCTTTCTATGACCTTGCCATATTGCTTAAGCTCTTTTTCAACGGCAGAGCTGACTGCGCTGGTTCCACCGATAATATGGAATCTGACATCGCTGCATTTGCCAAGGAACGCCTTCTGATCATCCTTGAGCGCATCCCCTACCAGCATCATCGGCATGTCCACTGCTGAACAGCTCAGGCTGTCCGCAAAATTGGTGCCTACGCATACCAGTATGTCTCCGCCCTTATAACCGGCTTTATTGAGCACTTCGATATTGGTGCCGTAACGGTTGCTTCCGGCGATTCTCTCGATGTTGAAGCCTTTCAGAGTTGACAGCCATTCATCAGGCACGGCATTAACACCGCCGAGAATGAATACATTTCCTCCAGACTTCAGGTTGTTATTTATGTAATTTCTGACATCCCGGGCCTTGTCTGCTCTGATCAGAATGACCGGAGCATTGTACAGATTTGCCAGATATGAACCGCTTAAGGCATCAGGGAATGCCTGGCCGGTAGTTACTACCACGCTGTCAAACAGATCAACACCCTGGACAAGTCTGAGATAATTGGCTGCATACAGAGAAGTTTCATAACGGTTATTACCGTAAACACGGTTGAATGCGGCGGTTTTCTTTACTTCACTTTCCCGGGAATATGTCTTTCCATCAAGGGTTACGGTTGCGACATAGACAGTATTGCCCCGGGCATTGATGTATTCTGATACTTCAGCCGGAACCTCCCGGTAATGAGAATAATTACGGGAACACTGGAATACCGCCGTTGTCTTATATGGATCAGAACTGTTCCAGTTCCAGTAACTCAACTGCCATAAGTGTCCTAAGGCCGGTACTGTATCTTCCTTTGTTTCTTCGTGATACCGGCCGTCAAGACTCTTTTCTGCCGTGACAGAGACTTTTGTTACAGTACCGCCCTCTGTTTCACAGGTGGCTGAAGTTGTCTGTGTTGACTGCGTTGCATACACATAAGACACACTCTGACAGCTGCTGCACTGATACTTCGCTCTTGCCCAGCTTTCACTGTAGTCAAAACCGACGAATACATAATTATGTTTCCTGCTGAGACGAACTGTTCTGGTCTGCGTTTCAAATTCCACAGTTTCAAAGACGGCCGTATAAACCATCTCGCCATCATTATTACAGCCAGGCTGTACGGTTATTTCACTGGTTGTGTTGACCGTTTCAGAGAAACCGTCACATCTTGAACAGTGCCGGACGGCAGTTACAGTGCTGTAATCAGTGGACCAGTTATAATCAACGGAAGTGACTTCATGTCTTAACAGCTGATTTGTGACGCTCTTTGTGTCAGTGTATGTCTGGCCTTTTATTTCCACTGACGCTTCATAAGTTGTGTCACCATAGGTATTGCAGGTAACTGCCGTTGTAGATACTACTTTGATTTTACATTCGACCTGTACCGGAGAATTGCACTTGCTGCAGTGACACTGGGCATAGGCTGAACAGTCATCACGCCAAACTATCTTTTCAAACTCCAGGTTATGCCCTGTGGCATTGATGATCTCTTCATGGTAATTGGTGTATTCCTTTCCGTCCACGTTAATTGTCACCGTGTAGGTTCTCTTTCCGCTATGTGTACAGTCAGGCTCAATTAAGACTATATCCGCAAATCCAGATACAGTTTTCGTATGTGTCGGATCATGGGCACAGATAAAATATGCAGTAGCACTTTCGAAGTTATAACCCCAGACCCAGTGATCAAACTGATAATCATGTCCAAGAGGCTGACTGTCATTAACTATCTGCTGATCATAATATGATTTACCCTGATAAACAGCTTTTGCCGTGTAATACTTCTTTCCGGCATGAGTGCAGTCCGGTTCCGTATTTACTACGCTAATTTCGGCATTGCATGTTGCCGCAACACTGCCGTTGGAATTCTTAAGTACAACGGTAGCGCTGGTATAGTCACCGCTCCATTTCCATTCTTCAATGTAGGTTCTGGCGCTGAAGTACCCAGGTGCTGACGTGCTGTCAATTCTGGCATATTCCTTATCGGTATGATCAGCTGAGTAGACTGTACCGTTACCGCCTTCAATGGCCACAGCGTCCGTGAACATGCTGTCTGAACCGGTGACCTTATCCGTAACAAAGCTGTCTGAAACATATATTTTCTTCAGGTTTGTACAGCCGGAAAACATTGAAGCCGTATAAGTTACTTCAGAGGTGTCAAAACCTGTAAGATCCAGTTCGAATAAGGAACGGCAGTTGCTGAACATGGCACCCATGTCGGTAGTACTGGAAAACTGAACTCCTTCAAAATTAACGTCTTCCAATGATTCGCATCCTGAAAACATCAGGTAAGCGCTCTTGCATTCGGAAAAGTCAAAGCAGCTCAGATCAAGATGCTTCAGGCTTGAACATCCTGAAAACAGGCCCCCTGCCTGAGTAACTTTTATACTGTCAGATCTGAAATCTATTTCCTCAAGTTTTTCGCACCCGGTAAAGGCACTGTAATCTATTCTTTCGACACTGGAAGGTATCGTCAGTCTTTTCAATGATTTGCAGTTCTGGAAAGCATTTGCCCTGATTTCCCTGACATTGTTCATTGATACTTCTTCCAGAGACCGGCAGTGATGGAAACAGGAAT
>CAMOMM010000245.1 GCA_946619805.1 uncultured Bacillota bacterium
GATGAAAAACAGGCCGAATCCTTTGTTGATCTGATTGACAGTGCCGAAGAGATCTTCTGCGCCGGTGCCGGAAGAAGCGGTTTTCAGGTAAAGGGATTTGCCATGCGCTTAATGCACATGGGCAAAAAGAGCTATGTTGTTGGAGAAACCTGCACTCCAAACATCACCAAAGATGGCGTACTGGTCATCTGCAGCGGATCAGGTGAAACCAAGAGCATGGTCAACCATGCCATCAAGGCAAAGGAAGTTGGCGCCAAAGTTGCTCTGATCACCATCAATACCGGATCAACCATTGCCAAAATGGCTGATGCAGTAGTTGAAATCAGCGCGGTAAGTCCGAAAAGTGCCGTTCAGGGAGCTGTAAAGAGCATACAGCCAATGGGTTCACTGTTTGAACAGTCCGAAGGCATCTTCATGGACATTGCCGTCATGATGTTAATGGAACGCAACAATATGGATTCAGACACCTTGTTCGGCCGTCATGCCAACATGGAGTAATTAATTCACGCAAAGAGAGTACAGACTCTCTTTTTTTCTGAGCAAATAAAAAGGAGCATGTCATTGCTCCTTGGCTGTATCATTCTTTTTCTTCTTTTTTCCGAATTTCTTTTTGGACGCTTTTTCTGCTGCTTCCTTCTCACGCTGAGCCTTTTTGGCACGGCGCTGTTCCCTGTTATTGGCTTCTGAGGCAAAAACCTCAACAGCTGCATCAGTCATGTCATCGTCCCAGACCGTACCGGAAATCATGGTCTTGGCCCATGGGCATAATTCCTTATAGTCTGAATCAAGTATTACCGTATAAGGAGGACCGCAACGGTCATCCACTGCCATGTACAGATGACGTCCCTGATGGATCAGGCTGGTTGGCCACTCTACATCCGGATCATCCACATGATCATATATTTCCTTGGTTATTTCAAAAAGGTCATGATTCGGTCCTCCGCCGGTCTCAGCGGTATAAAGATTTCTTTCCGGATCGTAACAGCATCTCCATCCGATTCCCGTCTTAAACTCCATGATACCCTCTCCCTTCCGCCTCAGGTCTGTTTTTACCTCTGTAATTCTCTTCTTTATCTTAAAATATAAATGTTTTTATGGAAATAGTCACTATTTTAAAAGAAAAGACAGAACTGTTTGTTTCAATGTTAATGTCAATATGAATGGTTTTGAGTATAGTCAACCGTTCATCTGAGAAGAAAAAGACACCTGTTTTGTCAGATGTCCGTGGTTTTAATGTCCGCCCCGTGTTACGAATATCACGATGACAATTATTATCAGAATTATTATCAGCAGGTCCAGCTTACCCTTGGTCAGATGCATGGAGTCAATGACCTTGTCATAGTACTCTTCTTTCTTTCTGACGATCTGCCGCTGGTTATGCTCAAATAATTCCTTAGCAGAAGAGAACTGACTCTCTTCCTTCTTTTCTTCTTCGCTCATCTTACTTTCTAGCAATGTACTTGCGGATATCCAGAGCAATGGCGATTACGATGACGATACCCTGAACAACATATGTATAGGCAACGTCGACACCGACAAACTGCATTTCGATCTTTAGGATTTCAAAGACCAGAACGCCGATGACAATACCTGATACCTTACCGATACCGCCGTTGGTGGAAACACCGCCGATCGTACATCCGGCAATGGCAAACAGTTCATAACCGGCAGCTAAGGCAGCACTGGTACCGCCGGCCTTGGCACCCAGCATGAATCCGGCCAGGGCAAATAAGGCAGCTGCCAGCATGTAGGAGATGATGGTCATTCTGTCAATGTTGATACCGCTGACGGAAGCAGCATTTGGGTTACCGCCGATGGCATACATCTTCTTGCCGAAAGGTGTGTGATTAAACAGGAACCAGATGAACAGTCCTACCAGCAGAGCAACAACACCCAGATTAGGAAGGAAGTCGATGCCGAAAACCGATCCGGCTGCCCAGTTGGTATATTTCTCGATCAGACCGCCGATTGGCTGTGCCCCGGTGTAAACAAGACAGATACCGTAGATGACCGTCTGCATGCCATAGGTTCCGATGAATGCCGGAACATGCATCTTGGAAACAACCAGTCCGTTTATCAGACCGAATGTCAGAGCAAAGCCGATCATTAACAGAATGCAGACAAGCCACATGTTCAGTTCCGGCAGATCAGGATAGACCTTCTGCACATAGTCTGCTCTCTGCAGCAAAGTGGCCGCAATACATCCGGCAAAACCAACCTGACGTCCGGCTGAAAGGTCGTTATTACGCATGATCAGAACGGCGGCAATGCCAAAGGCAATGACAACACGTACTGATACGTTCATCAACAGGTTCTTGATGTTATACATTCCGAAGAAATTCGGATTGCTGATGCCTACTGCGATGGCGGAGATAATGATCATGATTACGACCGCGTTGTTCAGCAGGAATCCGCCAACCTTCTTGATATCAAATTTCTTTACCTGATTATCCATAATTCTACCCTCTTAATCCTTCATGAACTTTGTTGAAAGTTCCATAATCTTTTCCTGGTTCATGTCTTCTCCTTCGACATAACCGGTTATCTGACCTTCGCACATGACCATGATCCTGTCACATACGCCCATTAACTCCGGCATTTCGCTGGATACCATGATGATCGTCTTCCCTTCCTTGGCAAGCTGACCGATGATGGTATATATTTCATACTTGGCACCGACGTCGATACCTCTGGTCGGTTCATCCATGATCAGTACTTCCGGATCCT
>CAMOMM010000246.1 GCA_946619805.1 uncultured Bacillota bacterium
ATCAGACAGCAGGTAATCCTGGATCACATCCAGATATTCCCTGATGTTGACCTTATTGAGAAACATGATCGCCCGGTAGGCTTTTTCCCCGCCCCGTTTCAGATCCTGCAGCACTTCCCGCGCTGAAAGAAAACGGGTCACAGGCTCCCTGGTAAGATATCCTCTGATCTGCTCGCGCAACCCGATCAGTCTGTCATAGGTATCCGCAGGCACATAGGGAAGCTTCAGCTCTTCTTCGATCAGAGCACTGGCAGCTTCATAGCTTTCTTCCTCAATGTACCGGGTAATTCTTTCGATTAGTTCCTGATAATAATTAGTCAAGGCAGTCCCCTTTCGCTATACATTATAACATTAGTTTTAGCACTGTCAACCGATAAGTGCTAACGGCTCCGGCAGTTGGCTTTTTTGCCAACGCAACGAAAAAAAGCACCGCAGTGCTTCTTTCAAACAAATGGCGCCCTCAGGGCGACTCGAACGCTCGACCGTACGCTTAGAAGGCGTATGCTCTATCCAGCTGAGCTATGAGGGCAATTGCTGTATGCCTATATATTCTATATAAAAACGGATGCCTTTTCAAGCATCTATTTTTATTTTTTCCCCTGACAGATCAATACTTATAGGTATGATTGCCGATAGTATACTCCCTGTCTGGCTTTTCGCTGCTGTATTTCTTGCGCACTTCGATCAGGTTGAGAACATCATAGCCATTCTTGTTAAGTAAACCGATAACCTGCTCATTATCAGGATTGATATAGATATACAGCGTTTCATTTCCGTATTCAGCTGCCACTTCCTCACACTTTTTCAACAGCATAGTGGCAATGCCCTTATTGCGGTATTCCTTCTTGACATAGACTGATTCCAGCCATACCACGTCGTCATCGATCCTGCAGACTGCATAGCCGACAAAGGCCCCATTGACACTGGCAGCAAAGACCGGATAGCGTCTGGACAGATAGAATCCTATCTCGGATTGGGCACTTTCCAGATCAGCGTCACACTGATAATTGCGTAAGGCTGCCAGTTCCTTTCTGAATTCAATGTTCATGTAATAGATGCCATAGGCATTCTTTTCGTCAATGTTAACTACCCTGACCCTGGTGCTTTTCGGCAGTTCCGGTTCTTCCGGTTCCGGTTCCCGTTTGACCTTTTCCTCAAAATAATACTCCAGACCATTCTGTTCGCACCAGTAAACTGCGATGTTCTCATAGCACTTTTCTTCATAACGGTACCAGTCATTGGTGATGCCGAAACGCTCACAGGTGGCACGGAAACGGCGGAAGGCCCCCTTACCTATAAGAGAATTTCGTAACCAGCTCTGGATCTCACCGGTAGTCTCTTCTTCCATGAAATCCTGCATCATGCGGTAATTGTTTATGTCATAATGATCCGGCAGCGGAATTATCTCTCCGTCATAGTTATCCAGATCAATGTCCTCATCATCTTCCCTATAGACAAAACGGTCCAGATCCGGCAGGTATACGATATCCGTCTGCTGGTCAACGTCATACAGAGCACTCTTAACTCTATCAATAGCCAAACTCATCTCAGTTCACCTCTTTACTACATTATAGCGCAAAGAAAAACCGCTCAGGCGGTTTTCTTGCTTCTTATGCGTTTTCTTCCAGCTTTCTCTTTTCACGGAAAGCGTTCTTTCTGTCCAGGGAGGTCAGATATCTCTTACGCAGTCTGATGGCGTCCGGAGTTACCTCGACCAGTTCATCATCATCGATGAATTCCAGAGCATATTCCAGAGTCAGCTGAATAGGCGGAACCAGCTTCATCGCTTCATCTCTGCCCTCTGATCTGACGGCTGTTGCCTTCTTGTTCTTGGTAGGATTGACTTCCATGTCCATGTCCTTGGAACATACTCCGACGATCATGCCTTCATATACTTCGGTCTGCGGACCGATGAAGAAGTTTCCTCTTTCCTGCAGGTTCCAGATCGAATAGGTCATGGCCGTACCGGAAGCATTGGAGATCATGACCCCGTTGCCTCTGGTATTGATCTCGCCCATGTAAGGCATGTAGTCTTCAAAGTGACGGATCAGGATGCCTTCACCTCTGGTCATATTGATGAATTCACTGCGGAAACCGATCAGTCCTCTGGTCGATACCAGGAATTCAACATTGGAGTAATTGTTGCGGGCCGTGATGTTTACCATCTCCCCGTTACGCTGATTAAGACGGGAAATGACAGCTCCTTCATACTGCTGCGGCACTTCACAGATGACTCTTTCAACCGGCTCATATCGTTTGCCGTTGATGGTCTTGTATATTACCTGAGGCTTGGAGATGGCCAGTTCATAGCCTTCTCTTCTCATGTTTTCGATCAGAATGGTCAGTCCCAGTTCCCCACGTCCTGATACCTTGAAGGTATCCGTGGTCTCGGTAGGTTCAACTCTTAAGCCGACATTGACTTCCAGTTCTCTCTCCAGTCTTTCCTTCAGATTGCGGCTGGTGACATAACGGCCTACACGGCCGGCGAACGGTGAAGTGTTGACCATGAAGTTCATGGACAGAGTCGGTTCATCGATGTGGATCGGAGGCAGTGGATCAACTTCATCCACGGCACAGATGGTCTCACCGATGGAAATGTCAGGAATACCGGCGATGATCGCAATGTCACCGCTTCTGGCTTCGGTTACCGGCTTGCGCTTGATTCCTTCATAGACAAACAGCTTGGTGATCGTACACTTTTCCTGCTTGCCGTCATTCTTGCTGAGA
>CAMOMM010000247.1 GCA_946619805.1 uncultured Bacillota bacterium
TACTGACTGATGAAGAAATAGAATTCTGGATTAAGGGATATGTTGACGGCAGCATTCCTGATTATCAGGTAAGTGCTCTGTTAATGGCCATCGTTCTCAATGGCATGACTGATGAAGAGATCTCTACTCTGACCAGATGCATGATGAACAGCGGCGATATCATTGACCTCTCCTCAATTCCGGGAATCAAGGTTGACAAGCATTCCACCGGCGGTGTCGGTGATAAGACATCACTGTCCTTAATGCCGATGGTAGCCAGCTGCGGTGTCAAGGTTGCCAAGATGTCAGGACGCGGTCTTGGACACACTGGCGGTACTTTGGACAAGCTTGAATCAATTCCGGGCTTCTCCATTTCACTGACTGAAGAAGAGTTTGTCAAGCAGGTAAGCGATATCGGTATTGCCTTAATCGGACAGACCGGTAATCTGGTTCCGGCTGACAAGAAGATATATGCCTTACGTGATGTAACCGGCACGGTTGATTCAATTCCGCTGATTGCCAGCTCCATCATGTCCAAGAAACTGGCCAGCGGGGCCGATGTCATCGTTCTTGATGTCAAGTACGGTAACGGTGCCTTCATGCCTACCATGGAAAAGGCTGAGGAATTATCCGCTCAGATGATCAGGATCGGCCAGTCCTTCGGCAAGAAGGTCGCCGCCTGCATTTCCTCAATGGATCAGCCTCTGGGCAATGCCATCGGTAATGCCCTGGAAGTCAAGGAAGCCATTGATACCTTAAAGGGCAAGGGACCTAAGGACTTCACTGAACTGTGCGTTGTTACCGGTGCGGTAATTCTGGAACAGGCCGGTGTCGGCACCCGTGAAGAATGCATTAAGATGATGGAAGACAGCATTTCTTCCGGACGTGCTCTGGAAGTTCTCAAGCAGCTCATCCATGCCCAGGGCGGTGATGAAAGAGTCGTTGATGATCCTAGATTACTGCCAAGGGCTCATTATGTAACCAAGTTAAAATCCTACAGAAGCGGTTATGTTCATGACCTGCCGGCTAAACCAATAGGAATTCTGGCCATGAATCTGGGTGCCGGACGTGAACACATTGATGACGTGGTTGATCCGGCAGTAGGCATCGTTCTCAACAAGAAGGTTGGCGACCATGTTAACAGAGGCGAAGAACTGGCCTTTGTATACCATAACAAGCCGCTGGAAAGAGAATGGCTGCAGCGTTTCTATGAATCAGTAGAACTGGTCAATGAACCATTTGAACCGGCTCCGGTCATTGAAAAGGTAATCTAAATGAAACAGGTCGACAGAATCAGAAAGATGGAGTCCATCATGGACAATGCCAAAGCGGCGATCGACAGACTTGACGGTGCCCTGGATGAGTATAATGCGTTAAAGAAGGACATTGACAAACTGGCTGCCTATTATGAAAGCCAGCAGTGGCTCAAAGACTTTACCGACGATGAAAAGGGTAAACTGCCAGCTGATCTCAAACGCGGTGTTCTTTCCGAAGACGGGGTATATGATCTGCGGGAAGATGAAAGAGAACTGATCGGAAAGCTGTTAAAGACAGTAAACGGTTATATCAAATAAAGAAAACGGGGAAACCCGTTTTTTTATGGATTGAGCCCTGCTGTGAAAATGTTTCAGCAGGTGCTGTTTTGTGCTATACTTTCATTGAGGTTTTTTACTATGGACTTTAAGGTAACTATTGATCAGTTTGACGGGCCATTGGACCTGATGCTGCACCTGATAAAGGAGCAGCAGCTGGATCTTTTTCAGTTGGACATTGTCAAGCTGACTGATCAGTATCTCAATTACATCCGTGCCATGCAGCAGCTTCATCTGGATGTGGCCAGTGAATACATGGTTGAACTGGCTACCCTGATAGAGTATAAGAGCCGCAAGCTTCTGCCGAAGAATGAGGAAGAACTTGAGGATGACTATCAGGATGAATCGGAAGAACTGGTCAACAGGCTGCTGGAATATCAGCGCTACAAGGAAGTTACCGAGAATTTTGAAGACCTGTATCGTCAGCGTCTGCAGATGCACGACAAGCCGATCAGTGAGATTGCGGGAGACTGGATCAGGATAGATGAAAACTTCAGGGAGACTTCGCCATATGAGCTCATCAAGGCCATGGAGAAGTGTCTGAAAAGACTTCAATTGTCTCAGCCGTACGAAGTGTCAATTACCACCAAGGAAATGACGGTTGACGACAGAATCAAGCAGATGAAAAAGAAGATAAAGGAATGGAATGGCAGCTTTACCATGAGCAAGTCCATGGAAGACTGCCACAGCATATACATGGTCGTGATCACCTTCCTGTCGTTACTGGATATGGTGCATGACGGAACTCTGACTTTCAAGGTCAGAAAGGATGACGTTTATTTTGTGAAGGGGGCAGCTTATGAATAATCTGGAAGCAATTACAGAGGGAATCCTGTATGTAGTGGGAGATGATGGAATCACCCTGCATCAGCTCGCTGACACCCTGGAAACAAGCGAGGATGAGGTTCAGGAATTACTGGACAGAATGATGATGGGATATACCGAAAATCAGGACAGAGGCATTGAAATGGTCTGCTATGGGGGCCGCTACAAACTGGTATCCAAGGCGATTTCCCATCCGTACTGCCAGAAACTGTTTGAACACTCAGAAACCAGACCGTTCTCTCAGGCAGCCCTGGAAACCCTGGCAATCATAGCTTACAAGCAGCCGATCACCCGTGTGGAGATTGAGGAGATTAGAG
>CAMOMM010000248.1 GCA_946619805.1 uncultured Bacillota bacterium
TGATTATGACATAAATGTGCTGACTTCTGACCGTGACCTGCTGCAGCTGGTTGATGACAGGATCAAGGTCTGGCTGATGGTAAAGGGCATTACGGAAATGGATCTGATGGATCCGAAAGCCATCATGGACAAATACCAGCTGAAACCTGAACAGATCATTGACCTTAAAGGTCTGGCTGGCGATACCAGTGACAACATTCCGGGTGTTACCAAAGTCGGTGACAAGACGGCTACCAAACTGCTGAATGACTATGGCACTGTTGAAGGTGTCTATCAGCACATTGATGAAATCAAGGGCAAGCTGAAGGAGAATCTGGTCAATGACCATGAAATTGCCTTACTGTCAAAAAAACTGGCTACCATCAAGACCGATGCCGAAATTGACATCGATATTTCGAAATGTGACTATGATCTCTATGGCGAAAATGCCATGAAGTTCTACAGCAAATATGAGATGCGTTCCTTCCTGAAGAATGTGACAGTTAGTGAACCGGAAGTGAAAAAGGAAGAACCGGCTGTCATGAAAACTGTCAGACGCTTTGAAAAGGAAATGCTTACCGATGATATGGCCATGCATCTTAACGAAAAGGGAATCGGTTTAAGTGACGGTCATAACAGCTATTATATAACCATTGCCGATGCCATTAAGGATCCTGTATTTATAAACTGGCTTAGTGATGAAAGCAATGAAAAAACCGTACATAATGTCAAACACTGGTACCATGTACTTGATGGCTATGGTCTTACCCTGAAAGGCAGGATCAATGACACCATGATCCAGGCTTTCCTTGTTGACGGTAAGATCAAGAATCTGGAAGCCTTACTGCTGAAATACCATCTGACTGTTACTGCCGGATCTTCGGAAAACAGACAGATAGCTCTTTTTGAACAGCAGGATGAGGATGACAGTGATTATCTCTGTCAGCTGGCTGGCAATCTTCTTAAGGTCAGGGATACTCTGAAGAAGGAACTGGCAGAATATGGCATGACAAGTCTGTATGAAGACATTGAACTTCCTCTCGCTGAAGTACTGTTTGATATGGAAAAGACAGGGGTCAGAGTAGATGCCAGTGTTCTTGACAGAATTGCCCGGGAAACCTCAGTGAAGATCGCTGCCCTGGAACAGGAAATCTATCAGCTGGCAAACCGTCAGTTCAACATCAATTCACCTAAGCAGCTGGCTGAAGTAATATACGATGATCTGGCTTTAATGCGTTCGACCAAGCGCTCTACTGATGCCTCTGTGCTCAAGAAGATTGAAGACAGACATCCGATCATTCCGGCCATTCTGGAATACCGTAAATATGCCAAACTGAACAGTACCTATGCCATCGGTTTAAAGAAATACATTCAGCAAGACAACAAGATCCACACGGAATTCAATCAGTGCATTGCGGAAACAGGCAGACTGTCAAGTTCAAATCCTAACCTGCAGAATATTTCCGTCCGTAATGAGGAAGCTCAGATGATCAGAGCAGCCTTCATACCGGAACCGGGATGTGTCTTTGTCGGGGCGGACTATTCACAGGTAGAGTTGAGAATCCTTGCCCATCTGGCTGATGAGAAAGGGCTGATTGATGCCTTCAAAGCCGGTATGGACATACATACCAGAACAGCCATGGATGTCTTCAATGTTTCTGAAGAAGAGGTAACGCCTCTGTTAAGAAGACAGGCCAAGGCCATTAACTTTGGAATTGACTATGGTATGAGTGATTTCGGACTTGCCGAAAGACTGGAGATCCCGGTATACAAGGCCAAGGAATTCATTGAGTCATACTTCCGTAAATATCCTAACGTAAGACGTTTCATGGATCAGACCATCGCCCAGTGTCAGGAAGACGGCTATGTGACGACGATGCTTAACAGAAGACGTGACATTCCGGAGATCAAGAGTTCCAATCATTCATTAAGAGAATTCGGCAAGAGAGCAGCCATGAACGCCCCGGTTCAGGGTAGCGCGGCTGATCTGATCAAGATTGCCATGATAAATGTATATAACCGCCTGAAAAAGGAAGGGCTTAAGTCCAAGATGATCTTACAGATCCATGACGAACTGATCCTCAATGTACCGAAGGATGAAGAAAAGATCATCATGAACATCGTTGAGGAAGAAATGGAAAATGCCATGGAACTGAAGGTTCCGCTGCTGGCTGAATCCGAAAGCGGAAATAACTGGCTGGAGGTCAAGTAATTATGCCTGAACTTCCGGAAGTTGAAACAGTGGTCAGAACCCTTGAACACAAGATAAATAACAGAATTATAAAGAATGTAAGAATACTGTATGAAAGGATCGTGGCTGAACCTGATGCCATGACTTTTTCACGTTGCCTGCAGGATCAGCGTTTTGAAAAATTCGACCGCCGCGGGAAGTTTCTTGTTTTTGAACTTACTGATTATGTCCTGATTGCGCATCTGCGCATGGAAGGCAAGTTCTATGTATATCCGGGACATACTGAACCGGACAAGCACACTCACATTGTCTTTGAACTTGATAAAGGTGAGCTTCATTACAACGATGTCAGAAAGTTCGGACGTTTCTATTTATATGAAAAAGGGGCGCAGCTTAAGGCTTTGCGGTCATTGGGATATGAACCTTTTGATGAAAAACTGAATTCAGAGTATCTTAAGAGTTACTGCCAGCATAGAAAAACAGCGATAAAGACTCAGCTTCTTGACCAGTCAATGATTGCCGGTATAGGTAAC
>CAMOMM010000249.1 GCA_946619805.1 uncultured Bacillota bacterium
GTATCCCGTATGGAAAAAGATGAACAGAACGGTACGGACAGTGCCGTTTCCGGCAGAACGATTGCTGCACTGGCGGCGGGAAATCATGTTCCGCCATTATATACAATAGGGTTCAGTTATAAGCTGGTAAATATCCTGATCAGGATCTTACCGGTAAGCTGGGCTCAGAAACTCATATATATGCTATATGCTGAATAAGCTGCAATGAAAGGAAACTTATGCTCGCAATTCTGAAGGAAAGATTTCTGACCAACATGAAACGTCATCCGGATCTGTCATGGGACAGTGTTGAGAAAGCACTGAAGGATAACGCTGATGTACTTACGGTACTGAAACGCATGGAAGAAAGCGGTGGTCAGCCTGATGTGATCGGTATTGACAAAGAAACCGGAAAAATCATTTTCTGTGACTGCTCACCGGAAACACCAGACGGGCGTCGAAGCCTGTGCTACGACGATGAAGCACTTGCCAAACGCAAAAAGAATCCTCCTGTATCAAGTGCTCTGTTTCAGGCACAGGAAATGGGAGTCAGACTGCTGGATGAAAAAATGTACCGTTATCTGCAGCAGTTGGGCCAGTTTGATCTGAAGACATCCAGCTGGCTGGCAACCCCGGCAGAAATACGAAAACTGGGAGGCGCAATTTTCGCTGAAAGACGCTATGGTACAGTATTTGTCTTCCATAACGGCGCCGACTCATATTATTCTGTCCGCGGCTGGCGCGGATATATCCTGCTTTGAGCAGACTCAGTGTAAAAACAGATGGACGCCCATCTGTTTTTTTATATTTCAGAATACTCTTTCTCTGGTTATCAGTTCACCGACATAAGTGAATCCGTATTTTATCAGTTCCTGCTCCAGTTTCTCATTTACCGCCCTGAAGGTACAGGTTACCTCGGGAATGTTGCGGGAATACGCCAGATTAACGGCATAGTCCAGCCCCTTCTTATAATCTCCGCCAAGCATCAGGACAAAGAGCTTTGATCCATGCTGAAAGCGTGTCCCGGTACATACAAAGTTACCGTCCTCATCTTCCCGGAAGAAACCTTGATCCGCCAGCATGCGGATATTGGCTTCATTGATGCCATACCAGGTTCTGTTCACGGAAATGAAATTACCGTATTGCTCAGCCAGCGGCATGGCAAGGCTGGTTGCCTTCTGCCAGTCGGCATAATGAAAGCTTCCTCTGTTGCCCGGGATGTTGATCTTTAGGGTATATTCCTTATGATCATAGACATTTACCAGTCCGTATTTTTCAGCCAGATGAGAACTTCGTATATTTCTTCTGCCTGTATACATGGACAGACTGGTACAGTGATACTTATTTTCACACAGTTCAAGGGCTTTTTCATATAAGGCCTTCCCGGCCCCCTGATTCTGATATTCAGGAAGAACTCTTAAAGCCTCAAACCATCCGGCACCGTCAGCCATGACGGCAAGATGGGCAATGCCAACCATCTTTTCATCATCATACACACACAGAAAGCTTCCTTCACTGTTAAAAAAATAATTCCAGGCAGTCTTAACATAAGCATAATTGCCCATGGTACCTCTTTCCACAGTATCGGCTTCCCTTACCAGATCAAAATCCTTACTGCTCAACTCGATTACCTTCATATACATTTCCTTCTCTTATTTTCTGTATTGTACCTTAAATGAGATCATCTGTTGACCGAGACGCTCTTTCAATGCAAAGAAAAAGCCGGCCATTCAGCCAGCCTGTTTCATTGTCATTGTTTTTTATTGACGAATCGCCACAGGAAGAATACCATCAGCGCTTCGCCATACATGCTGATATAGAACATCAGACTCTGGGAACGGTCCCCGGAAGGATCCTTGCCCAGGAATATGCCCAATAAGGTAAACAGCAGCATGAAGAATCCGGCAAAGAACATGTTCGGGTTCTTTTTCTTAATCCAGATGTATATTCCGATACCGATCATGATAAAGACCGGAACGGTGTCAAGCAGTGAAGTCAGAGTGCTTGAGAACTTACCCGTTAAATCACTTGAAGCATAACGCCTGATCGCTCCGACGGTCCTTGGTTCCGTAACAACCATGAAACCTGCAACCAGACCCAGAACCATGATGATGACGGCAACAATCCAGGATATCCTAATGACTTTCTTATTGTCAGTCAGTGAATAGGCACAGATCGGGAACAGCAGCGGTATCAGTGTACAGTGCAGAATGTAACGCAGCTGACTGAGATGATGGAACAGGGTTCCATACTGCAGGAATACTCCCGATGCCAGTATCAGTGAATCGTAGAACAGTCCCAGACATAATATCCCGGTCAATAACGGAATGCTGTGAACAGTTCCCTTGCGGAATTCCCTGATCATGAAGTAAATTGCGATCCGGTCAAAAAAGGTCATTATCCACAGTACCGGAGCCATGGTCTTAATCAGAAGTTCTCTCATATTAATTTCCTCTGATTACATTGTAGCACTGTTTCACAAGCAGAGTATATATCCGGCTGCCCCTTCAGGCAAAAAATCAGCAGCCATCAGAATGTCTGCTGATCAATTAAGCCAGAGCTACATCAAGAGCCATCATCAGGGTAAAGCCCAGCGCAAACATCACGACACCGATATTGGAATGATGTCCTGCTGACATTTCCGGAATAAGTTCCTCAACAACTACATACATCATTGCCCCGGCTGCAAAAGCCAGTGTGTATGGCATGATCGGGAC
>CAMOMM010000250.1 GCA_946619805.1 uncultured Bacillota bacterium
GAAGGCTCTGGATTTAAGTGAGCCGGTAGAAATTGAATTTGATCATGTCTGGTTCAAATATCCTAATACCGAAGAATATGTAATTAGGGATCTTTCAATGAAAATACACAAGGGTGAAAAGCTGGCCATTGTGGGAACTAACGGTGCCGGTAAAAGTACCATCGTAAAACTGATAAGCGGTTTATATCAGCCGCAGAAGGGTTCCATCAGAATAAATGGCATAGAGCAGAAAGAGTTTAACAGACAGGAATACTACAAGATGTTTTCAACGGTATTCCAGGATTACAGCATCTATGCCTGTACATTACTGGAGAATGTCGTTGGCTATGGTAACGCAGAAAAAGGAAAGCTTGCCCTGGATACTGTCGGGTTAAAGGAAAAGATACAGGAATTGCCTAAGGGTTATGACACCATGATGAGCAAGGCAGTTGATGAAGAAGGTGTTGATTTATCTGGCGGCCAGAAACAGAAAGTTGCCATTGCCAGAGCCTTATATAAGAACGGTAATGTAATAATACTTGATGAACCTACCGCTGCCTTGGATGCCCTGGCAGAAGCTGAGATATACAGAAGTTTTGATGAACTGGTAAAGAATAAGACAGCTATTTATGTATCGCACAGACTTTCATCAACCAGGTTCTGTGATCACATAGCCTTATTTACTAAGGAAGGCTTAAAGGAATACGGTACTCATAATGAGTTAATGATATTACATGGTGAGTATTATGAAATGTTTGAAGTACAGGGAAAATACTATAAGGAAGGAGCTGAAGCTGTATGATGATGAAATTTGCCAAGCTGGCTTATAAGATATATCCAAGAATGTTTTATCTGCTGGTTCTTTCTACAGTAATAGATTTATCAGCCGTTACCTTCAGTACATATGCCATTTCATTAATAATCAGTCAGGTTGAAAAAGGTGATGTTGTTTCAGCTGTTAGGACAGGAGTAATCGTTACATTAATTGACGGTGTGCTGTTTTTGTTAAGAAGATGGACAAATGCGTTCATGGCTACTGCCAGAGAAGCAATGAGTGAGGCGGTCAATCAGACCGTAAGTAAGAAGATAATGAGCTTACCATTCGGTTATCTTGAAGATCCGCATTTTCTGGAATTAAAGAATAATGCCTTAATGGGCATAAATAACATGGGTGCTGTTCATAACTTCTTTAATGGCTTAACCATGATAATTACCAATGTTCTGGCCATTATCGTATTAGGAACAGTTATCATGTCCTTTGAATGGAGAATAATAATTGTTCTGGTTATAGGTATTATCTTAAGCGTCTTATTAACGGTATTGTCCACAAGAACGCAGATCAGATTCTTTAAGGAACTGTTACCGATAAACTTCCGCTACGGCTACTATCTTAATACGCTTACTGACATAGGAGCAGGGAAGGACTTCAGACTGTATTCCATTTACGAAGTCATGAAAAACAGATTCAAGGGCTTTAATGACATGATAAATGATTATTTCCTGAAGCATGTTGTTAAGATGGCCGGCTATGACTGCCTGTTATCATTAGTAAGATATGTGGTCATGGCAGCTGTATACATCATTTCAGGCTTGAAGGTCATTACCTATGGAATGTTAGTATCACAGTTTACCTTAACGGTATCGGCAGCCATTTCCTTTTCAAATGCCGTAAGCGCCATCATAAATGCTTCAAGCAGCTTCATCAGAGGAATTGAATATGTTAAGCCAATCATGGAATTCATGGCAATTGATGACGAGGCCAATACTGAAGGTAAGGAACTTGGTGAAATTGAAAGCCTTGAATTTGAGCATGTAAGTTTTAAGTATCCAAATACCGATAAATATGTGCTTGATGATGTTTCTTTTAAAATCAATAAAAATGAGAAAATCTCAATTGTGGGGTTAAACGGTGCAGGGAAGACAACCATAGTTAAACTAATATGCAGACTGTATAAACCTGATAAGGGAATAATAAAGGTTAATGGCATTGATATTTATGAATACAACAGGGATTCCTACATTAATGCCATATCAACGGTATTCCAGGATTACAAGCTTTTTAACTATTCAATTCTCGATAACATAAAGCCTCACATGGACGAAGAAACCGGTTTGAACATGATTGCCAAGGTTGGCTTAAAAGAAGCGGTAGAAGGCTTGCCTGAAGGCATAAAATCAAATATAGGGAAGAGTTATGATGATAAGGGAATAGAGTTAAGCGGCGGTCAGATGCAGAAGATAGCCATTGCCAGAGCCTTGGCCAAATCGGCCAGCTTATTAATAATGGATGAGCCAACAAGTGCCTTAGACCCATTAGCCGAAGCGGAAATATATGAAAACTTCAATTCACTGGCTGATAACAGAATGGCCATTTACATTTCCCACAGGATGTCTTCAAGCATTTTCTGTGATAAGATACTTGTCTTAAATGACGGTAAGAAGGAATCATTTACCACGCATTATGAATTAATGAAAAATAAGGAAGGTTTATATTACAAACTGTTCATGACTCAGGCTGATAATTACAGTGAAGCATAATGAAACAAACCCTGATCTGAGTTAATCTGATCAGGGCTTTATTGTGGTTAAAAGATTCAGATATCTGTGGCAGATACACACTTTTGGTGAGGGTAATACCAGAACAACCGCAGTATTTCTTATAGAATATCTAAGGACACTTGGATATGATATTGAAAATGATATGTTTGCTAATAATG
>CAMOMM010000251.1 GCA_946619805.1 uncultured Bacillota bacterium
TGAAGGAGTCTGTCCGCAGCATCTGACCATTATTGATTATCTGCAGAAAGTTGCCGAACATTTCGAATAAGAGTTAAAGAGACTGATGATCAAACATCAGCCTCTTTTTTTATGCTATAAATTTTTCCCTGAACAGCAGGATCATTGATTATCTTTCCGGTAGAAGACTTTACCGTCAATGATGGTCTTTTCCACATTATAATCAGGATCCATTATGACAAAGTCGCTCTTTCTGCCTACTTCGATCTTTCCCCTGTCGGTAATGTTAAGACATTTGGCCGGACTTTCGGAATAAAGCGATCCTACTTCTTCGCGGGTCAGCCCGACAATGTTATACGCTCTTCTCATCATGTCATTCATGGCATTTGATCCGCCGCACAGATGACCGTTTTCATGATAGTTGAAGCCATCTTTAGTCAGGAAACGCATTCCATTTCCAAACTGATGCCAGCCTTCTTCCAGACCGGCTTCACTGGAAAAGTCCGTAATGCCATAGACGTTGTCAATACCCTTGATCTTTATGGTCAGCTTGACCCAGAACGGATTAACATGAACTCCATCCATGGTCAGCTGAGCCTTGATCCTGTCATCATAGAGAACTGCCGCATTGGCATTGCTTTCTCTATGATGCATCGGACGGTATCCGTTGAACAGATGCGTTGCCTGGCATAAGCCATGATCTGCTGCCTCTATTACCTGTTCAGCCGTGGCATTATCATATCCGATTTCCGGCATGACTCCCTTGGATACAATGTAGTCAATGTATTCAAGCGCTCCTTCTGTCTCCGGAGCCAGTGAGATAATGGCAACATCACTGTAATCATAGTCAACCATAACATCACTGTCATGCTTATTGGCCGGGGCCATCCAGTCCTTGCACTGATCCACATATCTTTCCAGGGTCAGGAAAGCACATTCATAATGATTTTTCAGTGGATAAGCCCCACTTACTCCCCGTTTTTTGACATTTCTTACAGCTCTGGTTATTCTGCCCAGAGTTTCATAATCTGACCAGTCAGCGTTTATGGTTGGAAAGAAGGTTGTTACTCCCGTTGAAGGAAATCTGTTACACAGATATCTGATCTGCTCTTCAATATCCCCAAATCTGTCGGTGTTATCTATAGAAACAAGGTTTCTGCCCCATCCGCCATGAACATGAGCGTCTATAAGACCGGCAAAAAGGTAATTGCCTCCGGCATCGATCACTTCATCGTCATTAAGGTCCTTACCGATGGCAGTAATGCCTTTTTCATCAAACCGTACTTCCGTATCATGAAATTTTCCGTCAATGAATACCTTTGCGTTTTTGATCAACATGTTTTTTCTCCTCTGTTAACAGTCGTTATCTTATTTTTCTGCCTGATTAGCCTTTAATACTCTTAAGAAATTCTTATAGAAGATCTTATCGATGTCTTCTTCGCTGAAACCTTCCCGCAGCAATGCGTCATACAGATCATTGGTCTTTGAACAGTCTGACATGCCGTCAGGTGTTGGAATACCGTCAAAGTCACTGCCCAGAGCCACTGTTTCGATACCGCCAACTTCTACAATGTGTTTAATGTGACGGATAATATCAGGAATCTGATTGTGATCTGTCTCTTTGGAAATGAAATCCGGACAGTAATTGATTCCCATGATACCGCCGTTTTCTCTTAGCTTGATGATCATGTCATCACTGAGATTTCTTGGAACGTCGCATACTGCTCTGGCATTGCTGTGCGAAGCAACTATCGGTTTGGTTGCATACCTGAATACATCATATATGCCGGCATCATTAAGATGAGCTACATCAACGATCATGCCGATCTCCCACATTTTCTTTATTACTTCAATTCCCTTTTCAGTAAGGCCTCTTTCCGTATCGATCCTTCCTTCATATACATAGTTAGGGAACGCCAGCTGATTGGCAAAGTTCCAGGTCAGAGTCATCATTCTGACTCCTCTGTCATAGAAATGCTGAAGGTTTTCCAGAGAACCTTCAATGGCTTCTCCTTCTTCTATTGTCAGCATTGCACTCATCAGACCCTTTTCTCTGTTTTCCAGTATTTCCTCAGCAGTGGTAACCGGTCTGATCACATCGCTGTTTTCCTTCATCATCTTATCAAAGTAGTCAATGTAGGCATTACACTGTTTAAAAGGTTCCGGAGTCTTTTCCAGATAAAGGAACATCGCAAAGCACTGCATCAGATAATTGCCCTCTGCCATTTTCTTTAATGAAATATGACAGTCATTGTCTCTGAAATCCTTGCCGCTGCGACATAATCCCGTCATGGTATCACAGTGCATGTCAATTACACTAAATTTCTTCATATTCTTTAACCTCTTCATTTTTCTAATTATACGATTTACCGGCCTGTTTGCTCAACATATTGCCCGTGATTAGTTATGGTACCTTATTATATATAATATTTTATATATCATTATTATAATAAGGACATAAAAACCGCAGTTGCCTGCGGCTTTATGCTTATTCTAATTCAAATGCACCGGTATACAGCTGATAGTATGTTCCCTTCCGGGCAATCAGCTGATCATGAGTACCTCTTTCAATAATACGTCCATGATCGAGAACCATGATGGCATCAGAATTCCTTACTGTTGATAATCTGTGAGCAATGACGAATACTGTTCTGCCCTTCATCAGATTATCCATGCCCTTCTGAACAAGA
>CAMOMM010000252.1 GCA_946619805.1 uncultured Bacillota bacterium
GCATTGTCGATGATGACGTCAACGCTCTTTTCCAGGGTATCATATGGATAAATGCCGTCCTTGATGCTTTCAGCATAGGACTTGATGGTGGCTATCGGGGTCTTGAGGTCATGGGAAATGTTGTGGATCATTTCTTCCTTGGTATCCTCCTGATGCTTCAGCTCTTCCTGCAGGGAAACAAGTTCCTTTGCCAGTTCACCTATTTCATCGGAGCGGTTGATCTTCAGAACAGCCTGCTCACCCTTGCGGGCCTTGTTGATATAGGTACGGATCTGCTGCAATGGAGTGATGATGCTGAATGTCCAGATCATTATCAGCAGGAATACCATCATGATCGCAATGGCCGTGGTATTGGAGATATTGGTCAGCAACGTTCCTTCCATCTGCAGACCATACGCTCCCCGCAGCAGTGATACGATCGTACGGTTATTATCTATTCTGGTGCCCAGGTAATAATAGGACTGATTCTGTATGACGATCATGCCCTTTATTTCCTCCTGGTCTATGCCGGCACTTATTTCCTGTACTTCTTCCACGAAGTCATTGTCAAAGGTTCCTTCATAAACGCTCAGGATCAGTCGGTCACGGTTGAAGACAAAATGCATGACATCAGCATCTGCCCCGACCTGTCTTCCCCCGGAGGCCTGGCTTTCCACAATGTTGATCACCTTGTTCTGGGAAATGGTCAGAATATTCATGACCTGATCATCGACAAAGCGGTTGATGTTGTTTCTCAGATAGACACTGAAAAAGAGTATAAGAACAAAGCCGAACGTGAAGATGATCACGCTCAGCTGCTGAAACAGACTGAGATTTGTTATGGAACGGAGAAACTTGCGCATTAACCTAACCTGTAGCCAAAGCCATACAGAGTGTGTATACTCAGATCAGGCAGTTTCTTTCTGAGTCTTCTCAGAGTATCGTCAACAACACGGTCACTGCCGAAGTAGTCGGAACCCCAGACCTTGTTGAGGATCTCCTCACGGGAGAAGGCGTTGCCTTTGTTGTGAACAAACAGAACCAGAAGCTCGAACTCCTTGGTAGTCAGTTCAATATCTGTTTCCAGTTTCGGCGAAGAGACCTTTCTCTGCTTTTCATCGATCAGATATCCGTCGACTTCCAGCAGCATGTCTTCACGGTACGCACGTCTCATGATGTTATTGATGCGTAAGACAACTTCCTTCATGTTGAAAGGCTTGGTGATGTAGTCGTCTGAGCCCTTTTCCAGACCGATGATGCGGTCAAATTCCTTATCACGGGCACTGACAAAGACAACCGGTACTTCACGCCCCTGTTTCTTGATTATTTCAAAAAGATCGAATCCGCTCTTTTCATCGAGCATGATATCCAGCATCCAGAGATGAATGTCCTCATCATTGACGTGCTTGAGAGCCTGTTCATAGGAATAGTAGGACTTAACTTCATAGCCTTCCTTTTCCAGGTAGCTCTTCATCAGCTCGTTGAGGTCCTTCTCATCGTCAACTATCGCTATTACTTTTTTCATAGTTCACCTCTGTTATTATTTTATCTCATTTTGACAGTATTTCCAAATACTGCCTGAACCTTTCCTCATTGTCCCTGTGATCAAAGCATTCCCGCTTTTTCTCATAAAGATCAATGATCATCTTCATGTATTTTCTTAAGATTGGATCGATCTGTTCAGGATAATTCATCTTGCGGCGGTGCAGCCGGTATTCATTTTCATCCAGCAGCACTACCGTTCCATCCGGATAGATCTTGTAGTCAAGATCGTAGTCAATGTATTTCACTGCCTTGCCGTCATAGAGAACCGGTGAAGCAAGATTGCAGTAATAGTATGTTCCGTTTTCTCTGAGCATGGCAATGACATTGAACCAGCGCTGCGGATAGAAATAGCATATGGCAGGTTCCCTGGTAAACCACTTATGACCGTCATCGTCTTCGACCCAGGTCTTGTTGGTAACGATGATGTATCTTTCATCATTCGCTTCCAGCACAAAACCCTGGTCCCAGCTGCGGCGGATATGGCCATCGTGTTTGTAACTAATGATGTTTACATAAGTGTGTTCCTCAGGAAGCATTATTATCCTTTCTTAATGATAACCGGTCTGATTCTGAAATACAGTAACGGTACAATGACCAGGTCAACGATCATTGTCGGAATGATGTAACCGGCATTGTAGATGAATGAGGCACCCCAAGGTGAACCGAAGGCAGCCACACCGGAATATGTGGAGCATGCCAGTCTGAACAGGCTTGTAATAAGGATGCCGGTAAAGAAATACTTTACATTCGGGAACCGGCTGGCAAAGCCATAACCCGTATAGGCGATTATATAGTCAAAGAAAAGACTGATGACACTGCCATAGAAATTCATGGAACCGGTAATGTAGAGCAGAAG
This sequence comes from uncultured Bacillota bacterium, assembly GCA_946619805.1. Taxonomy (GTDB): domain Bacteria; phylum Bacillota_I; class Bacilli_A; order Erysipelotrichales; family Erysipelotrichaceae; genus RUG521. The sequence goes on from CAMOMM010000252.1 coordinate 2,381, forward strand.
ATTACTTAAAAGACATACAACTGCTCCCTTCTTCCAGCCCAGATGATAGCTCGCCAGTAAAAGGGCTATGGTTCCCAGACCAAGATGGCCACCCTGCGGCATCGGCAGCAGGTTGAAGGTATTGGTCACAAAGTCCAGGGCAACAAATAATGCGGCATATAATGCCATGAAAACCAGATCTTTCGTATTGCTATTTTTCATAAAAAAACACCTCCTGTGGGGGTTACAAGGAGCTCCCTACGCTAGTACTAACTAGATCAGGTACTAAGGGTAACTCTCAGCTTTCGC
>CAMOMM010000253.1 GCA_946619805.1 uncultured Bacillota bacterium
TAAAACCGGCATCAAGAGGGACTTTGTAAAGTCTGGTGCCGTAATGGGTCTTGGTATAGTAATTCCAGGTCTGATAACGCTTGTTATCTTCCGTGTACGGATATGGGTTATTCATATCAGTATTTTAGCATATATTTAAATGGTTGCAATTGACTTGAAAAAGCCCAGATAGTAATATTTAAATAGCGTTGAACGGAATAGTAGGCGAAACATTGCTTGAAGAAAGCCGGTGGCTGATGCGAACCGGTACCTTGTCAGCTGAACTCACCCGGGAGCAGAACGTAACGGCCGCGTTAAGGCTGAAATGAGGGCATGCAATGGCATGAACTAAGGTGGTACCGCGCTGAGGCGTCCTTAGAGTAGCGCCTTTTATTTTTGGCGCAGGAGGAAGGTATATATGTACAATCATGAAGTTACAGAAAAGAAATGGCAGAAATACTGGGCAGAAAACAAGACATTCAAGACTGATGCCTGGGATTTCAGCAAGCCTAAATTCTATGCTCTGGACATGTTCCCGTACCCAAGCGGTGCCGGGCTGCATGTAGGGCATCCGGAAGGCTATACGGCTACTGACGTAGTTTCCCGTAAGAAGAGAATGGAAGGGTATAACGTACTGCATCCGATGGGATTTGACTCCTTCGGTTTACCGGCAGAACAGTATGCCATCAATACCGGCAATCATCCGGAAGGCTTTACCAAGGCCAATATTGAGGTATTCAAGAATCAGCTGTACAATCTGGGATTCTCCTATGACTGGGACAGAGAAATTTCAACCTGTGATCCTTCCTATTACAAGTGGACACAGTATATTTTCAAGCTGCTGTTTGACGAGGGGCTGGCCAAGTGCGTTGACATGCCGGTCAACTGGTGTGAGGAACTGGGAACGGTTCTGGCCAATGACGAGGTAATCGACGGCAAGAGCGAAAGAGGCGGTTTCCCGGTTGTCAGAAAGAACATGAAGCAGTGGGTAATCGACATCGTCAAGTACGCTGACCGTCTGCTGGAAGGACTCGATGAGATCGACTGGCCGGAATCAACCAAGGAAATGCAGCGTAACTGGATCGGCAGATCATACGGTGCCCATGTCAAGTTTGCCATTGACGGTCATGATGAGACCTTTACGGTCTTTACAACCAGAGCCGATACCTTATTCGGTGCAACCTATTGCGTCTTTGCTCCTGAACATGCCTTAGTGGAAAAGATCACGACTGATGAGTGCAGGGAAGCTGTTGAAGCTTATGTAAAAGCCTGCTCAACCAAGAGCGATCTGGAGCGTACGGAACTCAATAAGGAGAAGACCGGTGTCTTTACCGGTGCCTATGCCATAAATCCGGTCAACAATAAGAAGATCCCTATCTGGATCTCAGACTATGTATTAGCCAGTTATGGAACAGGTGCCATCATGGCTGTTCCTGCTCATGACCAGAGAGACTATGAATTTGCCAAGAAGTTCGGACTGGAGATCATTCAGGTTCTGGAAGGCGGAGACATCAGTAAACAGGCTCATGTGGAAGACGGCTTACACATCAACAGCGAATTCCTGAACGGTTTAAATAAGGAAGACGCCATCAATAAGATCATTGAATGGCTGGAAGAAAGAGGAATCGGCCAGAAGAAGGTCAATTACCGTATCCGTGAATGGATCTTTGCCAGACAGAGATACTGGGGTGAACCTATCCCGGTCGTACACATGGAAGATGAAAGCCTGATCTCACTGCCGCTGGATCAGCTGCCGTTAGTATTGCCTGAACTGGATGACTACAAGCCGGCAGGCGGTGCTTCACCGCTGGAAAAGGCAACTGACTGGGTCAATGTTGAGATCAACGGCAAAAAAGGCAAGAGAGAAACAAGCACAATGCCTGGTTCAGCCGGCAGCAGCTGGTATTTCTTAAGATACATCGATCCGCATAATGACAATGCCATCGCTGACAGAAAGCTGATGGAACACTGGCTGCCTGTAGACCTGTATGTCGGTGGTCCTGAGCATGCCGTAGGCCATCTGTTATACAGCAGAATGTGGAATAACTTCCTGTATGACAAGGGAATCGTTCCGGTTAAGGAGCCTTTCCATAAACTGGTACATCAGGGCATGATCCTGGGTGCAAACGGTATCAAGATGGGCAAGAGATATCCGCAGTACATCGTTGACCCTAACGACATCGTCAGACAGTACGGTGCCGATACCCTGAGGATCTATGAAATGTTCATGGGACCTCTGGAAGCCAGCAAGCCATGGAGCGAGCAGGGTGTTGAAGGTGCCAGAAGATGGATCGAAAGAGTCTGGAGACTGGCCATGGAAAGTGAAGGAAAGATCACTGATGAGCCAACTCCTGAACTGGACTATGTCTACAACTATACTGTCAAGAAGGTAACCGAAGATATCGATTCCCTGAACTTCAATACGGCAATCTCCCAGATGATGATCTTCATCAATGAGTGTTACAGAGTTGATAAGGTCAACAGAGACATGATGATAAACTTCATCAAGCTGTTAAGCCCATATGCACCTCACATCTGTGAGGAGATCTATCACCACTATACCGGTGAAGATACGATCGCCTATGCCGCCTGGCCAACCTATGATCCTGCCAAGCTGGTCAAAAATGACGTTGAGATCGTTGTACAGGTCAACGGCAA
>CAMOMM010000254.1 GCA_946619805.1 uncultured Bacillota bacterium
GGAAGGTCTGCAGGATGTGTTATACCGTGTGGCTGATCTGCTTGACGTGACCGAACCGTTCCCGTTAACGGAAGAAGAAAATGTCGGTGTTCTTTACAAGTATGAACCGGAGCCTGAGAAGTTTACCGTTAAGAATCTGGGCAACGGTCAGTGGTCCGTTGAAGGTGAGGAGATCAACAGAATGTTCTCCAGATACAATTTTGAAGATGAGATGCAGGTAATGCAGTTCGGCATTGCCTTAAGAAAAATGGGCGTTGATGATGCCTTACGCGAGAAGGGCGTCAGAGAAAACGATACGGTCTACATCAATGACTTTGTCTTTGAGTTCACCGACATGGAAGAGAGCAGGTGATAAACAGTGATCAGATTCGTCAGAGGAAGTGTTTATTCGTTCGGTACCGATTATGTCATCATCGACTGCAACGGCATCGGATACTATATCAACTTCACCCATCAGAACATGATCTCTCTGGGCCAGAATGTGACCATCTTTACCTATCAGCAGTTCCGCGAGGATGCTCAGGTATTATATGGTTTTCTGGACAGCAGGGAACTGGAACTGTTTGAACAGCTGATCTCCGTCAAGGGTCTGGGTCCAAAGACGGCCATGAACATGCTGGGAGCAGCCCGCTACACCGATATCATCAGTGCTATTGAAAACGGTCAGATCGAATTTCTGACCAGACTTCCTTCCTTAGGCGCCAAGACTTCCCGCCAGATCATCCTTGACCTAAAGGGCAAGCTGGTTGAAGACGAGAAGAAGGCCGGCGGCAAGAACAGCATTGCGCTGGATGAAGCCATTTCCGGTCTGAAATCCTTAGGATACAAGGCTTACGAGATCAATACAGTATTGCCGGATCTGCGTAAGATGGATAACCGGTCGACGGATGAGCTGTTGAGAGAAGGTCTCAAGCTCATTCTGCAGCGTAAGGGAGGCTGATTATGGACGACAGACTAATGAATGCGAACCGTCAGGTCAGGGATGATGATGCCACTTTAAGACCTACTTCCCTGGATAACTATGTCGGTCAGAGTGCGATAAAGGAGAATCTGCGCATCTACATGGCAGCCGCCAAGAGAAGAAATGAGACTCTGGACCACGTCCTGCTGTACGGTCCGCCGGGACTTGGCAAGACCACGCTGGCTTACATCATCGCCAATGAGATGGGCGGCAACATCCGCATCACCTCCGGCCCTTCAATTGAAAAAAGCGGTGACTTAGCCGCCATTCTGTCTTCCGTCAATCCGGGAGACGTCCTGTTTATTGATGAAATACACCGTCTGCCTAAGCAGGTGGAAGAGGTCTTATATCCGGCGATGGAGGACTTTGCGATCGACGTACTGGTCGGCAAGGATTCCTCAGCCCGCACATTGAGACTGGATCTGCCGCCGTTTACCCTGGTTGGAGCAACTACCAGGGCAGGTGACATAACCGCACCGTTGCGTGACAGATTCGGCATCATCAACAAGCTTGACTATTACACCACTGAAGAGCTGGGACAGATCATCAAGAGAACTTCCCGTGTTCTGGAAACCGAGATCACCGATGAGGCCGTTCATGAACTGGCTACCCGTTCCAGAGGCACCCCGCGTATCGCCAACAGGCTGTTCCGCCGTGTCAGGGACTTTGCCCAGGTATTAAGCGATGACGGGGTCATTGACCTCAAGATCGCTAACTATGCCTTAGACAGACTGAAGGTGGACAAGTTGGGACTGGATGATGTCGACCAGAAGTATCTGCGCGGTATCATTGAGAGATTCAAGGGCGGACCGGTCGGTGTTGAGGCCCTGGCCAACAGCATCGCCGAAGAGATCACCACCCTGGAAGATGTCTATGAACCGTATCTGTTACAGATCGGATTCATTCAGAGAACACCAAGGGGCCGTGTGGCTACCGCCAAGGCTTACGAGCATTTCGGCATACCGCAGCAGCAGGATCTGTTTTCCCTGCAGTAAATAAGATACATACTCCGTTTGAAAGTTCAGACGGAGTTTTTAGTTCACATTTCACACGGCTTACCTTATAATGTTAGAAGGTGATTATATGAAGGTTCTTATCGCAACAGGCGGAACGGGCGGACACATTTATCCCGCCATCTCGCTGGCTGATTACTTGGCCAAAAACTACAAAGACAACAGCTTCATGTTTGTTGGAAACGCCGACCGTATGGAAAGCACGATAATTCCGCAGCTGGGTTATCGTTTTTTAGGTATTGAAGCAGCCAAGTTCAACGGTGCCGATAATAAACTGAAAGCTCTTAAGACGCTGTATAAATCCTATCAGGAATGCATCAAGGTAGTTGACAGCTATCAGCCGGACATCATTGTCGGCTTTGGCGGCTACGTTACCGTTCCGGTCATCATGGCCGGGGTGCACAATGGGGTAAAGACGGTCATTCATGAGCAGAATTCCTTTGCCGGGATGGCCAATAAGGCCTTAAGCCACTTTGCCAACAAGGTCGTGACGGTCTATCCGTCAGTCAATGACTCCTTCCCTAAGCGCAAGGTCGTCAACCTGGGCAATCCAAGGGAATCAGCAGTGCTGGATCTGGTAGTCGATAAGAGAAACCTGGAACAGTTCGGCTTCAATATCAAAAAGAAGACCCTGCTGATCGTAATGGGTTCCTT
>CAMOMM010000255.1 GCA_946619805.1 uncultured Bacillota bacterium
TAAGATGCTGAACCAGCGTGGTCTTACCGGAACCGGTAGCTCCGATGATGGCAGTCATCTTTCCTTCAGCTAATTCCAGATCGATATTCTTAAGGGCCTGGAAAGCGAAAGGGGTACCCGGAGAATATTCGAAATCTACTTTTTCAAAACGTAACGGCATATTTCCTCGGCCATCCTTTCCATGTCCAGTTCATCAGAAACCCTGATGCCCTTCTTTTTCAGAGCATTTCTGACTTTGTATACAAAAGGAATATCCAGCTGCATGCTTTCCATCAGCTTTTCATTACGGAATACTTCCTTCGGTGTTCCCACCAGGGCGATCTTACCCTTATTGACAACAATGACATTGTCTGACTGAGCCACTTCCTCAATGTCATGAGTAATGGAAATGACCGTCAGCTTCTTGTCCTTGTGCAGTTCCTTGATCAGGTTGTTGATCTCTCTTTTGCCGGTCGGATCCAGCATGCTGGTAGCCTCGTCAAAGACGATGATGTCATGGCGCATGGCTAAGACAGCCGCAATGGCGACACGCTGCTTCTGACCGCCGGACAGCTTGGTCGGTTCACTGTTGAGGAAATCGGTCATGTTTACTCTGGCGGCAAACTTTTCAATAATGCCATCCATTTCCCGCTGCGGGACACAGTGATTCTCCAGACCGAAGGCAATGTCATCACGGACCGTTGAACCGATGAACTGGTTGTCCGGGTTCTGGAAGACAATACCGATCCTCCCTCTGATTTCTCTCAGATTTTCCAGGTTCAGTTCCAGACCGTCAATGCAGATCTCCCCTTCAGCCTTTTCCAGTAAGCCCAGTAACAGCTTGGCTATCGTGCTTTTACCTGAACCGTTATGACCGATGATGGTCGTATAGCTGCCGTTAGGAATGCTGAAAGAGACCCGGTCAATGGTTTTGTTCTTAGCCTTCGGGTCGTAGCTGAAACTCAGATTTCTGACTTCTACTGCGTTCAATTTCTTCACCTGTTCCTATTTAGAATATAATTGTAACTCATAAAGTTTCTTATAGATACCGTCTTTTTTCAGCAGTTCCTGATGCGTACCGCTTTCTCTGATCTTGCCCTTGTGAATGACAATGATCTTGTCAGCGTGCTGTATGGTGGAAAGACGGTGAGCTACCATGATCGTGGTTCTGCCCTCCATCATGGTTTTCAGAGCATCCTGGATCAGCTGCTCAGTTTCGGTATCAATGTTGGCGGTTGCCTCATCCATTACCAGAATGGCCGGATCAATGGCCAGGGTTCTGGCAAATGACAGTAACTGTCTCTGACCGGCTGAAAGAGTCGAACCTCTTTCCGTTACCGGTTCATCATATTTAGCCGGCAGATTGTCAATGAAGTGCGATGCGTTTACCGCAATGGCTGAATTGACGATCTTTTCCTCAGTTATGTCAGTATTGAGAAGTCTGATATTGTCTCTGATATTGCCGGTAAAGACAAAGACATCCTGCTGTACCTGACCGATCGCCCCGCGGATCTGCTTTGTAGACAGATTCTTGATATTGACGCCGTCAATCAGGATCTCACCCTTCTGAATGTCGTAATAGCGTCCTATCAGATTCAGTATTGAAGACTTGCCGGCACCGGTAGCCCCGACAAAGGCCACCTTTTCACCAGGCTTGATGGTAAATGATACATCTCGTAAAACATAATCCTCATTTTCATAGGCAAACCAGACATTGCGGAATTCAATGTTGCCCTTTACCTCATCCAGAATGACCGGCTCAGCCTTTTCCACGATGGTGTTCTTCTCATCCAGCAGCGTGAAGATCTTTTCAGCTGAAGCGAAGGCATTCTGCATGGTGGAGAACTGTTCCGTCAGAGCCTGGATCGGTTCAAAGAATGAACGGATATAGCTGGTAAAGACATACAGAGTTCCCACGCTGAGCACTCCTTCCAGCACGGAATGAGCCCCGCGGTAGAGAATGATGGCCATGGCCAGATTAGCCGTGAAGTTCATTAAAGGTCTGAAGACCGCATAGACCATCAGTTCCTTTCTTCTGGATCTGTAAAGGTCATCGGTTGCCCGGGTAAACTGATCGTACTTGGCCTGTTCACGGGCAAAGATCTGAATCAGCTTCATGCCGGAAATATGCTCACTTAAGAAGGTATTCAGAGCAGATACCTTGGTTCTGATCTTACGGTAGATGCTGCGTGACATCTTGGTAAAGGCATAGGTCGTTGCCACCACAAACGGCAGCAGGATCAGTCCTACCAATGCCATCTGAGCATTCAGCATGAACATTACCACACCATAACCAATGATCATGATGACATTTCTGATCAGACTTACCGCCACGTTGGCATACATGTGGTTAAGCGATTCAACGTCATTGGTCACCCTGGTTACGATCTGACCGACCGGATGGGTATCAAAGAACCTCAACGGCAGGGTATGAATATGTTCAAATATCTCATTACGGATGTTGTAAATGATGTTCTGACCGGTACTCTGCAGTATCCAGGTCTGAGCAATGTTGCAGACGGTCATTACCAGCATGATCACCACATAGGTGATGGCCACCTTTATGACCCCGACATAATCCATGTTTCTCAGAATACGCATGTCTTCCCTGTCGAGCTTGCGGGCACTGTAAGTCTGCGAAGCT
>CAMOMM010000256.1 GCA_946619805.1 uncultured Bacillota bacterium
TATAAATGATGAATACGGTCAGCAGGGTCAGCAGGGCTGCGATGCTTTTATCAGGATTGAAGATCCAGGCCACAATGGAAGCACTGATGAAGGCGCTCATGGAAGCCAGGGAGATGTACTGGGTCGAAAGGGCAAAACCCACGAAGAAGGCCAGAGGAATCCCAACCTGCAGCGCAAAGTACTTAAAGCCGGTTAATGAGACAGCCAGAAGTATGCCGGCGCTGGTGGCAACACCCTTGCCGCCCTTGAAGTTGGAAAACAGCGGATAGCAGTGTCCCAATACTGTACCGATGGCGGTTAATAAGGCCAGGGGAGGATCGATCTGCTTCAGTACCATGTAGGCAATGAAACCCTTGGCAGCATCCAGAATGGCAACGATGTAGAAGACCCTGGTGCCCAGAACTCTGCCGGCATTGGTCGCGCCTAAATTGCCTGAACCTTTCTCACGGATGTCAGTGTTATAGAACACTTTTCCGATGATCAGTGCCCAGGGAACTGAACCGATCAGATAGCCTGCCGCCAGGAATAAAACTGCTTTCAGAATCATCTTTCATCACCCCCTATATAATAACATAATGGAATGATTTGTAATACATAATGGCTCAGATTTGGTATAATAGTAACGTGAGGTTTTAATATGCCTGTTAAAGAATATAACGAGAAAAGTATTCAGATTTTAAAGGGACTGGATGCAGTCAGAAAGAGACCGGGAATGTACATTGGTTCCACGGATTATCACGGACTGCATCATTTAGTATGGGAAATAATGGATAACGCAATGGATGAGGCCTTAAACGGCTTTGGCAAGGTCATCAAGGTCACCATTGAGAAGAATAACGTAATCTGTGTTGAAGACGAAGGCAGAGGAATGCCGACCGGCAAGCATGCCTCGGGAGTACCGACCATTCAGGTCATTTTCACTGAGCTGCATGCCGGGGCCAAGTTCTCCAGCGAGTCCGGCTACAAGACGGCTGGGGGTCTGCATGGGGTTGGCGCTTCGGTCGTCAACGCCTTAAGTGAATGGCTGGAAGTAACTACCAACTATGGCGGCTACACCTGGCGCATGACTTTTAAAAACGGCGGCAGCGATGTTTCAAAGCTGGAAAAGCTTGGCCCTACCAATAAGACCGGTACCAAGGTGCGTTTTTTGGCTGATAAGAAGATCTTCGGCCGCATTGAATATAACTACGAGACCATTCTGGAAAGAGTCAGAGAGGCTGCTTTCCTGACCAACGGGCTTAAGATGGTCCTGGTCGATGAAAGAAAGAATCAGAAAGAGGAATTCTGCTTTGAAAACGGTCTGGAGGCCTTTGTCAATTACCTCCATGCCGACAGGGACGTTCTTACTCCGGTAGTTACCTTTAATGGCGGTACGGGTAAGATCACGGTTGATTTTGCCTTCCAGTATACCGATGGGGTAGCTGACAGTTCATATTCATTTGTCAACCACGTCAGAACGGTTGACGGGGGAACCCATGTCATCGGCTATAAGACAGCCTTTACCAAGTGCTTCAACGACTATGCCCGTAAAAACGGCTTCCTGAAGGAAAAGGATGACAACCTGGACGGCAGTGATATCCGTGAAGGTCTGACAGCCGTCATTTCCCTGACGATCACCGAAGATCTGCTGGAATTTGAAGGGCAGACCAAAGGCAAACTTGGTACCCCGGAAGCCCGTAACGTGGTGGAAAGCGTCATCTCCGAACGCCTGACTTTCTATCTGCAGGAAAACAGGGAAATGACAGACGGTCTGATCAGAAAGATGTTACGTGCCCTGCAGGCCAGAAAGGCTGCCCAGAAGGCCCGTGAGGAAGTGCGCTCCGGCAAGGGACGCAACCGGAAGCAGGAACGTCTGATCTCCGGCAAGTTAGCCCCGGCCCAGAGCCGTAATGCCAAGAAGAACGAACTGTTCCTGGTTGAGGGTGACTCAGCCGGCGGCAGTGCCAAAAGCGGCCGTGATTCCAAATACCAGGCCATCCTGCCTTTAAGAGGCAAGGTGCTTAATACTGAAAAAGCCAGTGATGCCGAGATCCTCAGAAATGAGGAGCTGGCCACACTGATATATACCATCGGTGCTGATTTCGGCGAGAAGTTTGACGTCGAATCCAGCAACTATGACAAGATCATCATCATGACCGATGCTGACACTGACGGTGCTCACATCCAGGTACTGTTGCTGACATTCTTCTACCGTTACATGAGACCTCTGATCGAGGCTGGGAAGGTATATGTGGCCTTACCGCCACTCTACAAGGCTCAGAAGGGAAAGGAAGTTCATTATGCCTACAGTGATGATGAACTGGAGGAAATCAAGGAAAAATACGGCAAGGTTGAAATACAGAGATATAAAGGTCTGGGTGAGATGAACGCTGACCAGTTATGGGATACCACAATGAACCCTGAGACCAGGACCCTGATCCAGGTCAGTATCGATGACAACTTTGCGACTGACAAGAAGTTCAATATCCTGATGGGTGACCGTGCGGACATCAGAAGGGAATGGATCGAGGACTTCGTAACCTTTACTCTTGAAGACAAATATCAGCTGCGGGAGGGCTAGCCAATGAAGAAAAATGAACATGTAAAGGAATCAACCGTTGT
>CAMOMM010000257.1 GCA_946619805.1 uncultured Bacillota bacterium
GACATGGTCAACAGGCTTGTCGCCATCTTTCCGGTCTTTCCGGTAAATGTCAAATGTTTCCGGATCAATGCGGTATTCACCGACTATCTCTTCTGAGCTTCCATTGACTACCTTCATCACAAATGATTCATCAGTACCAATAATGAATTCTTCTCTGAATGATCCATCAGCCAGTAAAGCCTGGATACTTTCAGTCATGGAAGTATCCCCATCAAGCTTATCCATGCTGATAACTGTATATGTACCGGTAATCTTGTCTATTGGCTTGGTGTTTAGAGCCTGTACCTGTTTTTTACTGCATCCGGCAAATGTCATAACCAATAAAAGTGCTGTTATTAAACTAAGTGCTTTTTTCATTCTTTGATACCTTATCTTTAACTCATATTCTAACATCATAATTCAATTTGAACAGACAGAGGTATCAGACAGGAGGAAAATACAGTTTTTAATGCCTTCAAAATATGCTATTTTAATTGTAGAGGTCATTTATGCAGGTAATAAATTCACTTGAGAATAATAAGGTAAAACTCTGGAATAAGCTTAAACAGAAAAAATACCGTGATCAGTACGGTCTGTTTGTTATTGAGGAAAAGCATCTGATCAATGAAGCAAAGGATGCCGGAATAATAGATACCCTGATCATCAGAGAAAACTGTGAAAACTGTTTTGACATGCCGGCAGTTTATGTTAATGATGCCGTCATGAAGAAGATATCCAATAATGTTTCTTTGAATGATTATGTAGCCATCTGCCATACTCTTCCTAAAAAGGAAATAAAGGGTAACAGCTTCATCATCCTGGAAAATGTCCAGGATCCAGGTAATGTCGGCACGATCATCAGAACGGCTTATTCCTTGGGATATGATGCTGTTTTGCTGACAAAGGACTGTGCTTCTGTTTACGGATACAAGACCATACAGTCTACCCAGGGAGCCATGTTCCATATACCGGTAATAACTGATTCCTTGGAAAACATCATCGCAGCTGTTAAAGAGCAGGGGTGTAAGGTATATGCCACTACGCTTGATTCCAGCCATTTCCTGAGTGAAACGGTTAAAACGGACAGGTATGCAATAATGATGGGAAACGAAGGCCAGGGGCTTTCGGAAAAGGCTGTGAGCCTTGCTGATGAAAACATAAAGATAGAAATGGCTAATTTTGAGTCGTTGAATGTTGCGATTGCCATGGGCATCTGCGCATATTACATGAAACACTGATAGAAGGAGCAAATATGAAAAAAGAACACAAGCTTTATCTGGCAAGTCCGTTATGTTTCTATCCCAATGGTTACACGTTATGGCATGGATACCGTAAACTGGCAGAGTACTATGGTTTTACCGTTACGATGCCTAATGACAACAAACTGGTAGAAGAGGGCGAAAGTGTCTCAAGAGAAGAGATGTCCCGCAGAATCTTTAAAAACTGTCTGTGGGGACTGGATAAGGTTGACGGCATTATCGTCAATCTGGAAACCTACCGCGGTTCTGAACCGGATGGAGGTTCCATCTATAAACTGGGCATGGCATATGGACAGGGTGCCAGATGTTATGGCTTTACCCGTGATAAGCGCTCAGTAGGCGTTAAGTATCAGGCTGCCAGATATAACAGTGATGCCAGGAGTGCCGATGATGTCAACGGCAACAGACTGGGACATCACCAGCTGCCTTTCTCCGTTAATGTTGTAGGGGCTGCCAAGATAATCGAAGGAAGCTTTGAAAACTGTCTGAAAGTTTATATGGCAGATCTGGAAGAAGAGAGTAAGAATAAGGCAAAAAGAGGATTCTGCGTCAGAAAAGATGGCCTTGGAGTTACTCTAACTGATAAGAAAAGGCCGGTTGTATACGTAGCTACCAGCAACCGTGACAATCCTGACGCTGCTGAAAAGCATGAGGAGATAAGAAAGATATTTGACAGGTACGGTTTTGATGCCATCTTCCCGACAGATGATGCTGTGGGAGTAGAAAACATCGTTACGGATGACATTTATGAGGAAGCCTATAATCTGTTTGACCGCTATACTCAGCATGTCCGTAACTGTGATATCATCCTGCTTGATCTGAATAACTACAGAGGCGGATATGAGCCTAGCAGCGATGTATCTTTTGAAGCCGGATACGGATACAGTCTGGGAAAAAAGCTCTATGGTTACATGGATGACATTTCCCCAATGACTTCACGCATACCGAATACACCGACGGAAATTGACACCAGAGACTTCAATGGCATGAATGTTGAAAACTTTGAAGGTCCTCTTAATCTGATGTTTGGCGCTTCCGTTAAGCTGATGGATGACGGATTTGAAGAAATTGCCCGCAAAATGGCTCAGGATTTGAAAGTATAATTTGTTTTTTGAGATAATTGATTTATAATATATTCAATACGTTGAACAGGAACATGACATGTGCTCTGACAATAGCGAGAAGGCGGCTGGTGAAAGGCCTTCAGTTAACACATGTGAATTCACCTGGGAGTGGGACCAATCATCCCCGTATGGCTGCGTTAAAGCTTAATGAGTGTGCACTTTATGTGCATTAATTAAGGTGGTACCGCGTTTACAAGACGTCCTTATGTGAGGGCGTCTTTTATTTT
>CAMOMM010000258.1 GCA_946619805.1 uncultured Bacillota bacterium
ACCATGCAGATAATAATATTCTTTAAATCAGCTGTACTGCCTGTTGCCGGATCAATGAACAAAGGTAATGTAAACAGGTTTGGTGGTCCACCAGCATATGAACCTACATTCATTAAGCCAGCGATGAAACCGCCGATGCCTGCACCGATCATTGATGCAATCATAGGTGTTTTGTACTTTAACGTAATACCATACATACCTGGTTCGGAAATGCCTGGTACCCAGTCAGAGAAGGCACAGGATAAACCTAAAGCTCTTCTTTCAGAATTCTTGGTCTTAAGGCCGACAGCCAGACACGCAGCACCCTGTGCAGCCTGTGTCAGGAAGAAGGCCGGATGAGTAACAATGTTCTTTGCTGATACAGAAGCCATGGACATGGCAACAGCCATCAGGTTGAAGTGCAGACCAGTCATGATTATGAATGGCATGAACATTGCCAATAAAGCCGGGGCAACAGGTCCGAGTGTTCTGAACATCATGGTTAAGAGGTTGCCCATTAAGATTGACAGTCTGGCACCAATAGGGCCAACAATTGCCAATCCTACAGGGAGCATGATAAGCATTTCAATTAACGGTACGAATACGAATCTGAATGCCTTTGGAATCCACTTGTTGAGGTACTTTTCAAGTACGCCCATGATGGCAACACACATGATAATAGGTAAGATCGTGTTGGAATAAGTTGCAGGATAAATCGGTAAGCCGAAGATGAATCCGGCGTTGCCTGTTCCAGGAATGACTGTCGGAGGTCCGGCAGGGTTAGGAATGGTTGTACCCTGTCCTGCAGCAACCAGAGCGATAAAGTCAGGTGCGATCATGATACATGCCATAAGTACAGCCATGGCTGTCTTGACATGGAATCTCTTAGCAGCAGCGGTAGCCACCAATACAGGCAGATAGTAGAACGCAACATTGTAAACCCATGTTAACGTCTGTACGGTTGGTGAACCGGCTGACAGGATCTTGGTATTTACCAGGATCATGACAAAGGCCTGTAACATACCACAGGCACACAGTGCCGGTAAGATCGGGAATACACAGGATACAATAGTCGGTAAGATTGAGCCTAAGATATCTTTGATGCTCTTCTTCTTGCCCAAGTCTGCATCAAGGTTTTCATCTATGGCTGCTTCTCTGGTAATTCCTGTGATCTTCAGGAATTCTTCATAGACATCCGGAACATCATTTCCGATGATGACCTGTACCTGGTCACCTACCATCTGAGCACCGATGACACCCAGTTTCTTGAGTTCATCGAGATTAACGAGACCGGTATCCTTGGTAGTAATACGCAGTCGCGTCATACAGTGTGCGGCATGGACAATATTATCTTTACCGCCAACCTGTTCAACAATTTGGCTGGCAAGCTGTCCAAAGTCCTTTTCTTTCTTTGCCATTAAAAATTCTCCTTTCTTTCTATTGAGTTTTACGCCGATGGCATCAGCGTTCATTACCTTTGTAAGCTTCCAAGTGACATTATGCCGCCTGATTTCAGCGTCGACATAAAAGGCTGTCTTTGAATTGTTTTTATATGAAACATCTTATATATGAACCTGCACAGTTTCACTACAGCAGAAATATAAACCCATTTAATTATCTAAAAAAGACTCATATTGGCACACCTTAAAGCCATAACCGTAAAGTTATTTCTTAAGGATAAGCCTCAAATGAGCCTTTGAGTTACAAACCTTATATTCTTTCCTACTTATATCATAAATTACCTGGTGTATACTGTCAATAATTCATTGATAGTTAGATTTGTCCTGTTCGAGCCGGCAGATTATCATCTTTACTGATACTTATGGTATTATAGAGATATAAGAAGAGCAACATTACTGATGCAGTCAGAATTATGCTGTATGACAGACAAAATAATAATTAAGCAGAAGATACCATCAGTAGATGTACAAAGGAGGTTTCAATGAAAGCAATAATCTATATCCACGGTAAATACGGAAGTGCAAAAGAAGCAGAGCATTATAAGGCATTGTTTCCAGACGATGATGTGATCGGCCTGGATTATACGGGAAACATGCCCTGGGATATCGCTAAGGAAATAAGAGAGAAAATTGCTGAATACAGCTCAGATCATGATGGAATCATCGTGATAGCCAACAGCATCGGTGCATACTACCTGATGATTGCCGGTGTTGAAAAAGAAATTGATCATGCTTATTTCATTTCCCCGGTAGTCGATATGGAAAAAGTCATCAGAAATATAATGCTCTGGGCAAATGTCAGTGAAGAAGAACTTAAAGAAAAAGGAGTAATTCAGAAAGAAGGAGATGATCTCTCCTGGGATTATTTCTGTTATGCTAAGGAGAACCAGGTAAGCTGGCATGTTCCAACTGATATTCTCTATGGAAACAATGATGGCACGACATCTTTCGATATTGTCTCCGCTTTTGCCGGAGATCATCAGGCCAGCCTTACCGTAATGGAAGATGGCGGACACTGGTTCCATTCCACAAAACAGATGGAATTCCTTGACAACTGGCTCAGATCAAAAATCAGTCAGAATACTGCTGAATAATAAGCATTTCTTGTCACAAAAAATCCTCTAAATAAAGTCCTCTTA
>CAMOMM010000259.1 GCA_946619805.1 uncultured Bacillota bacterium
TCTCCTCAGTCTTTTCATAACCTGCAGGCTTCACTTCTTCAGCGGTATATATATACGCATGTCCATCCGGAGCAAATACCGGAAGATTGGTGAATTCATAGATCCATTCATCCGGCTTTTCCGGATCAAGCTCTCTTCTTGTTGCCGTCATGAATGTTTTATGCTCAGTATCATCCACAAAAATCAGATTTCCGTTTTCATCAAGACCATGGACATATTTTCCGTCCGCCTTCAGCTTGACAACCAGAGCATCTGGTCTTGCTTTCGGGTTATCGCTGTCATTCCATGTCTTTGTGAACAGATAATTGATTCTCGGGTTGAAATCCGTTGATGGAGAGTTAGTAAGTGTTGTCAGTTTACCTGAAGAACCTGTGCTTTCCAGTACATAACCTTCAGGCAGAGATTCTTCAGTCCATGTATATGTCACATGATGACCTTCATAGTACTGATTCAGATGCTCACGTCTGGCTTCCCAATTCTCAGAAGCTTTCAGAGTAACACTTTCAACTACCTCACTCACAATTCTCTGAACATTTTCATGTGTTTCAGGGTCTTCTTCAATAACCGTATACTGCATGACAAGATCAACTGTGATTTTAGAGGGACGTTTGCCATCCTGGTTATCCTTGTCATTCCATTCTTTCTTTACAGAAGCTTCTGTCTCGTATTTGTTGGTAATCGTTGTTGAGCCAGCTGTAACGTCTTCAGAAACAACCAGTCCTGCCTCCTGAGGAGTCTTAGTTGTACCATCAATGTAATTAATTGATTCTTCCTTAACACTATATGTTACTTCTGTCTTGTCTCTATAAGCATTCAGATTATCAAATACATGAGACTGATTTTGCTTTGTAAGGTCAAACGTCTGATCCTTTACCGGTTCTGAACCAGGTTTCTGATAATATAAACCGACTGTTATCGATGCGATATTTTCCGGCCATCCATCATTTCCAAAGCCTTCCCATACTTTTGTAACAGACTGACTGGTCTTTTTGGGAGTATTCGGTATGGTGAAATAACTGAATGGCTGCTGCGTAATGAAATCAATAGCCTGATTTGTAGCAGGATCTTTAACTTCAAATATAATTTTGCCACTGCTGTCTGTTACATAATGTCTGTTACCTGAAACGTATTCTACTTTCGGCTCAACCTTATAGATCTTATTATTTACCTGATAGCCTTCCGGTGCTCTTGTTTCTTTCAGATAATATGTGTTCTCTTCAGCTGTTACCGAAATATTATCAAATACAACAAGCCCTTTATTGCCGCCTTCACTGCCAGAGATACCTGTTTTTACAGGATCATCGGAGCAATCTGCTGCTTTATGGAGTTCAAATTCCGCACCAGGAAGAAGTTCACCGGTCTCACTGTCTTTTTTGGCAATCCTGACTGTACCGTCACCTACAACAAGAGGAAGGCTGATTTCCATTTTCAGGTTAGAATAGCATCCGCCGCGTTCGACATAGAAAATCTTGATATCATGAACAGTACCCGGAGAATCATCCCATGTTTTACCTGTACCGGCAAACCGAGAAGCAATGCTCACATCTGAAATAGGATGACTGTTACCGTTATTGACAGTGGCTCCCACCTGATATGCACTGTCGACATGAACCATACCCGTCTCAAAATCAATATATCCTCCGACAGGATTGTGAACACCGCCAATATCCAGCACAAGAACGCCATCAATGAAGACCCACATATCATCATCACCGCTGAATTCATATTTCATCGGCTGGCCATTGATCTTTTTGTCTGCAGTCATCTGGAACTTGGCTTCCATCGTCACACCAAAGTGATGATTATAGTAGTAATCACCTGCCCTGCTAATCCGTGGACAGTACGTTTTCCAATGGATACAACGATGATTACCATTCCAGGGATTGAACGGGAAGAATCCTACACCCCAGTCACTACCTTCTTCAGGGAATGTATTACACAACTCAAAATTGCCATTATCTCCATTTGACGGGTAATATGCGTAGTTCTGATTACTGTCATAATAATACTTTCCGTTTGTGTCCTTTTGGAATAATCCTGTTACGTTCTTATAAACTTTTTTGTCTTGATTGTTATTACCTCTGCCATTCAGATCAAACAAATAATCCAGTGAAGTTCCATTGCTGGTAAGAGTAGGATAACCATTTGAATCTAAATTTTTATTTACAATTCCCTGTGTTGCTGCATCACCACCAGAGAAATGATTCATAGTTAAAATGTTTTGCCCGTCTGTTTTAATTTCCCATGGTGTTTTTCCATATGAAGTAAATTTTAAGTCGCTGTATGAATTAATTCCTGATCTTAAGTTATTTGTATTTTCAAGCGAAATGCCATTGTCCAGAGTAGATTCTGGGCCATAGTCAAAAAGGTTAATCGTTATTCCATCCAGTCTTGTATCATATCCATGGAATACTGTTCCTTGATCATACGGATAAGTTGAATCCATTGCATCAGTGACTTTAACAGTAAACACTTCATTGTCTTTCAGTGTCACTGTCATTGTCTCTGTACTTGTAAACGCCTTTAAACTGATCAGTACCCACTCTCCTGTATGAAGCTCTTTGGAAAGC
>CAMOMM010000260.1 GCA_946619805.1 uncultured Bacillota bacterium
GGCTGATTGGTCATGGTTACCGGGAATCTGATGTCGATGGAAGCTCTGATCAGATCATCTTTCTTTTCAATGACGCCCATGTTGAATGTCAGTCTGCCATACTGATCTGCCAGGTCAATGCCCAGCTTTTCACCATAGTAACCGGTACCGATCTTATCGTGATATAAGGTGACAAAACTGTCATCGATTCCAGCAACATACAAGGCTTCAAAACCATGGGACATGGCGTTGATGCCTTCTTCCGGGGTGGAAGCGTGAGCAGCTGTACCGAAGATGGTCAGTGTGTCATTTTCGTATGTATAGCTTAAGCCGTTGTTTTCCAGATATTCAGCCAGAACCTTTTCATCAAAGCAGTCAGGAATCAGTTTGAATACGATTTTGGCACATACAGCGTTGCCGGCTGTACCGCCTTTAACATCAAGTATTTTTTCAGTATGACCGCAGAAGGTTCCATGCAGCATGCCTTTTTCGCCAAATACGACAGGGAAGGCACCGTCAGGGGTAAAACCGCAGTCTACCGGACCTTCTTTCTGCACATAGTATCTTACACAGGCTGAGCCGCTTTCCTCGTTGCATCCCATGATCAGACGGATCCTTTTATTGATAACCGGCTGTATTTCAGAAAGGATCTTCATGGCATAAAGGCTGCAGATAACTCCGCCCTTATCATCGGAAGTACCGCGGCCATAATATTTACCGTCGATCTCAACCATTTTGAACGGATCAGTTTTCCAGGTATCTGAAACAGGCACGACGTCAAGGTGGCCGACAATGCCGATGACTTCATCGCCCTGGCCAATTTCAATGTATCCGGCATAGTTGTCTACGTTAACGGCTTTAAAGCCTTCTCTTCTGCCCATTTCAAGAGCAGCATTCAGACAGTTGATATTGGCCTGACCGAACGGTGCGGCATCTTCACTGTAAACAGAAGGGAATGATACCAGTTTAGCCAGATCAGCCAGCAGAGCCGGTGAATATTCCTGTACTTTTTCTTTTACTGTCATAATAAAACTCCTTTAGTCAGTTGATAATTCCGGTATTAAGCTCAGCATCATATTCAGTGTAATGACGGCTTATCAGCTCCTTGGAATCGCTGATCAGCTCATCAATGAGCTTATGGAATTCTTCTGAGTCTGAATCCATGTCCTTAAG
The DNA here is from genome assembly GCA_946619805.1 of uncultured Bacillota bacterium. Taxonomy (GTDB): domain Bacteria; phylum Bacillota_I; class Bacilli_A; order Erysipelotrichales; family Erysipelotrichaceae; genus RUG521. The sequence goes on from CAMOMM010000260.1 coordinate 1,153, forward strand.
CTCCATGCCGCGCTGTATCAGGGAGATGATCTCACGGGAAAGGGAAAGCTCTTCAAATATCTCTGCAGTCAGATCGGAGAGCCAGTAGCTTTCAGCCTGCCGGTAGGAGATAAGCTCTTCCTTCAGGGAGACAAAAGTTCCCAGAATGCTTGTCAGCAGCATTGTTTCAAAGTCATATCCGTTTTCAAAGGATTTAGGTATTACCATAGATTCACCTCTTTTAAACCATATTATACAATAAGTGGTTTAAAGGTTGCTTAAGAATTGCATACTTGATATAAACTTTTTATAACTGTATAATCATTTATGAAAGTTGAGGCGCTTATGAAATTTTTGGGAAAGGTAATAAATACCTTATTGACATTCGTGTTCCTGTATACTCTCATCATGATAGGTGTATATCATTTCATCTATCCTTATCCGGTTGGAGCACTTGATGAGATGGAAAGACGGGATGGGGCTTTGACATACAGACTTATTGATACCAGATATCTTGACAAGGATACGATCATATATTTCACCAGAAGCAAAAACGGAGCAGGGGACAGAGCTCATGTCGGAACCTACGATTCACCACTTCCTACTCTGATTGCCAACTTCAAGTGTGAATCAACCAGTTCGCAATATCTGCCGATGGACAGCTATGGAATTCTGAAGACCGATAACCGGGATAACTACTATATTCTGTATGGCGGTACCCGTGACGAGAATACCGTGGCAGTAAAGATAGTATTCTATGGGGAAGATGACAACAATACTTCCATCCGTATTCCGGTAAATGACTATTTCTTCTATACCGTCGGCATCAATCCTGAACTTCTGAATCAGGAAAGCAGGATCTACGGTCTGAACTATGAAGACGGCATTACCTTTGAATACAGCGGTGATGCTCTGATCGAACCGGGATATATCTCGAAGTACAAGGATAGTTAAAAGTCTTGTTAATTCCGGAAAATATGGTAATATATAAAGTGCTGTAGGGGTGTAGTTTAGTGGCAAAACAACGGTCTCCAAAACCGTTGATGGGGGTTCGATTCCCTCCACCCCTGCCACCAAAGTATTATTACTTTGATACAAAGTACATATAGAGGGTTGTTGCAGAAAATGGGCTTAAATGCTCATTTTTTCTTTATTTCTAACTGTTTCAATATAGGTCGTAATGATTTTGAGGAGCAAGAATCGGACCTGAATTAACGGAAATACCGATACCTATGATGAAACACTTATCCCCTATGGTGAAACAGATATAGAGGCGTATTAATCGATGAATTAATAACAACTAATTCAATGAGAAATAATCCTTGTTATGTGTCATAGAAAAATAGTCAATACATAGTATTAATGAAGCTAAATTGTTAATAGACATAATTAGTCCTATATAGTACAATATATTAGGGTGATT
>CAMOMM010000261.1 GCA_946619805.1 uncultured Bacillota bacterium
AGATCATGAAACTGCGGTTAACTATCTGAAGCTTGCCCGTGAAAAGAGTGATGTTCTTTACGGAACAGATTCAAGACACTCCATGAGCATTGCTTTTGCCATGGGTGTATGCTACTTCTGGCTTGAGGAATTCAGAAAGGCTCTGGAAGTAAATACTGAATACTGGACATACAGTCTGAACAATGATGGTACGCTGTCTCTGAAATCACTTGATGTACTGGAAAACATGTGTGATGATCTGGTCTTCATGGGTAATTACAGGCAGCGGAGCCTGTGTCAGAAAAACCTGCTGAATAATTACCGCTATAAAAACAGTACTTATTACCATCTGCAGTTTGCCCTGGCTTATTCATACCTCAAAACAGAAAGATACAGTGATTGTCTTGAATGTCTGAAAAATGTTTATGAGAATAAAGACAGATTACTGACAGAATATGAAGTAATGAATCATTATGAAGAACTGGGACAGCAACACGGTAAGCTTTCAATGATAACTGACTGTGAGCTGACAATGCTGAGGGAAATATCCCAGTTCCTTGAAGGAATGGATGAAGAACTGTACAGGTTCTATCATGATGCTCTTACCGTACGTGAGAAAGTGATCTCCGCTTTTCCACAGTAATTAAAGTGTTTTTAAGAAGTTTTTAAAGACCTGGAAGCGTGATTATTGTAGAATGATAACACGAGGTATTGAAAAATGAAGAAATTGGTTATTATGGTCATACTGCTGCTGACGGTTATGACAGGATGCGGACAGATTGTTGTGGCCAATGATAATGAGATAAAAATAGCAGTAAAGAACAGTACCGACGCTGACATCAGAACCATGGTAATGTGCTATTGCGTTAATGAGGAACCTTTAGGTGTCATGCGGTTTAATGCGATTGATGAAAGTGTTCTGAAGGGAATTCACAGTTTCATATTTGATGAAAAAAGTTTTCCGGAAGGATGTGAAAGAGAAAATCTTTCGTTTAACATCCTGTTGCTGGATTATGTCGGGTTTGACATCTATGAATCCGTTGATCCTCAGCATGCCAGGGAAACCAATGACATGTACATTGACAAGCGGGAATACGGTAAAGTCTATTATTATGAACTGACCGGCAGTTTTGAGGAAGGATTTCAGCTGACGGAGATGAAAAAGTAAAAAAACAACATAATTGACTCCTTTGGGGGTCTTTTATTTTTTTAATGTGCTAGAATGAAATTGAACAATTAATGTCAAGAGGTATTAAATGAACAGTTACGTACAGCAAGTCATTAATGACGTAAAAAAGAAAAACTCTAATGAACCTGAGTTCATTCAGGCAGTTGAAGAACTGCTGACATCACTGTCACCGGTAGTAGACCAGCATCCTGAATATGAAAAGGCCGATCTGCTGCACAGAATGGTTGAACCTGAAAGAATGTTTACTTTCCGTGTTGTCTGGACAGATGATGAGGGCAGGGTTCATACCAATAAAGGATGGAGATGTCAGTTTAACGGAGCCATCGGACCTTATAAGGGCGGCTTAAGATTCCAGCCGAATGTCTGTGACAGTATCATAAAGTTCCTGGCTTTTGAACAGACATTCAAAAACAGTCTGACCGGATTGCCGATCGGCGGCGGAAAGGGCGGCTCCGACTTTGATCCAAGCGGCAAGTCTGATGCGGAGATCATGAGATTCTGCCAGAGCTACATGACAGCTTTATACCGTTTCATCGGACCGGATGTCGATGTACCGGCCGGGGACATGGGAGTAGGAGCCAGAGAGATCGGTTATCTGTTTGGCCAGTACAGAAGGATCAAGCAGAATTATGAAAACGGCGTTCTGACCGGTAAGGGCTTAAGCTATGGCGGTTCCCTGATCCGTCCGGAAGCAACCGGATACGGAGCCATCTATTATCTGTGTGAAGTATTAAGACATGAACATGATACCATCAAGGGCAAAAGGATCGGTGTTTCAGGCTATGGCAACGTTGCCTGGGGCATCATGAAAAAAGCAGCTCAGCTGGGTGCCAAGGTCACCTATTTCTCCGGGCCTGATGGATATGTTCATGATGAAGATGGTGTAATTACCGAAGAAAAGCTCAATTACATCCTGGAAATGAGACAGAAGGATCCTATGCACTGCCGCAGCTATGCCGAGAAGTTCAACTGCGAATTCGTGGAAGGTGAAAAGTTCTGGGGCATTAAAGATGTGGATATCTACATGCCGGCCGCAACCCAGAATGACGTTGACATCAACAGTGCCAGAAAGATCGCCGACTCAGGTGTCAAATACTACATGGAAGTAGCCAACATGCCTACAACCAACGAAGCTCTCAACTTCCTGTCCAGTCAGCCTGGTATCATCGTAGCTCCTAGCAAGGCTGTCAATGCCGGTGGTGTCGGGGTTTCTGCCCTGGAAATGTCGCAGAACTCTGAAAGACTGCAGTGGACTAAGGAAGACGTTGACGATCAGTTGAGAAGAATGATGGTCAACATTCATGAAGCATCCGTAAAAGCCGCCAGACAGTATGGCCTGGGATATAACCTGATTGCCGGAGCCAACATTGCC
>CAMOMM010000262.1 GCA_946619805.1 uncultured Bacillota bacterium
ACTGAAGGGTGTACCTCCTTGGAAAGGAGGTATTCGTGAGACAATGGTTCATAAAGCAGATCATTAAACTGTACCTGATTATACAGTTGAGATTTGGAAAAATGAAAAGTCGTCCACTAACCCACAAGTAACGACTTCCAAAAGCAATCCAGCTTTCTATAATTATTCTACACCAGTCCGCAGTCAGAAACAATACAGGGATCAGAGCAGATAATCAGGATTCCCCTATTTTTTCTTTTTCTTCCTGAAGAAAACGCCAATGACCACTGCCGCAACCACTGCCACTGCAGCCAGCGGAACAGCATAATCAGGTTTTGTCACAATGGTCTTATCAGGAATCAGGTCATCAAGAACCGGCAGAATAATGTAATTCATAATTATTTTCCTTTCTTTTTCTTTTTATAAAAAAGCTTAATTGCCAGAGCGGCACCAACGCCAATGATGCCAAGCCCCAGAAACACCAGTTCAGGACTGGCATAAATGATCGGGATCAGACCCGGATCAACAGCATCACCCAACACCCTCAGAACAGCATATTCCATAAGATACCTCCCAGAAAAGATGCAACATTGACCATTACAGCTGTAAGCAGCGGTCTGACATCGCTCTTCATATAATCATTAATGTATTTCCATTCAACTAAGACAACGGCAGTTTCTATCAATGCCAGCCGCAGCCATCTATTAATAAAATTATAACGCAGATTGAGCTGATAGAAAATATTTGCCGGTATGTTTGTTACAACATTGACCAGAGTCAGTAACAGATAGTCTCCCTTTTCCCTTACCTTCAGCAGATAAAGAACAGCACTCTCAATGACAATGGTCAGTAACAGTGCAACCACAAAGCCGCCCATATTCCTAATCCTTTCTGTTTCTGACCAGCGGATATAACAATGCCAGGGAAACAGCCGATCCCAGGGCACCCGTCAATCCCGGTGGAAAAGGTGCTGCACCCAATGTTACCTTAAGGTAATATCCGACAAACAGCGCAAAGGTCAGAATGCCAAAAGCAAAACCCTCCAGGTATTTCATTTTCTCTGCCAGCAGATATAAAGTTACCGGCATCGTCATGTTAAATAACAGTACTGCCGCCAGACCGCAGACAGGAATATAGCCCAGTATATACATCACGGCAGCCATTATCAGAGACATGATCACCGTAGTTCTGTAGCCATGCTTACAGCCCATAAACCCGCCCATGGTCTTTCCCCGGGCCACACATATCACGTTAATCGTCGCCAGTAACAGATTCCCCTTCCAGCCAAAGGACACTGACAGGCCAATATATGACCTGATTATTACCACCATTACGGTAATCGCAATTGTGACGATGGCCGCATCATCCAGTTCAGGTTTGCTCTGCTGCCTTTCCGGGTTATATGTTTTAATTATGACAATAAACAACAACCATAAAGACAGCATGACTGCGGCAGCTGCAACGGAAACCAATTTACTTCCCGCCAGCATGTTTCCGGCAAAAAGACCTAAGGCACCTGGGGCTACAAAACTGCCAAGTCCCCGTCCTCCGAATTCATTGTCCTGATCCTTATGCATCGTGATCATGCCGCCTCCGACATGAAACAGGGCATTGCCCAGGCCAAATACCCGGACCGGTGCTCCCCATAATCCCGCCATTGTCAGCAGACAGCCGACACTTATCATCAGCACCGAACTGTCCTCCTGGCGCTTCATTTTCATCATGTCTGCCAGTAAGCCCAATGGCATCTGCAGGACAAAGGCGCAGAAATTATACAGTACCACATCAACCAGCTGCCCCTGCTTTAAGGCGGAATACACCGCAAAGGCACAGATAAAATCCGTCATGAAGTGCATTCCTGACAGAATGGCAATTATCGTTATCGCTGATTTTCTGTTTTTCATACCATTATTTTATCACATTAAAGAAACAGCCTCAAAAGCTGTTTCCTTTCATATTATTTCACCTGCATTATTTCTTCTGAAACTTCATGTTCACGGTGCATCCAGTCTTTCATTAACGGATACAGTTCCCTGTAAAGCTGATAGAGCTTTCTGTACTTTTCAGCTCTGACAGGATCAGGAACATAAGTCTTTTCATATCTGACCATGTTATCGACTGCTTCTGGCAGTGAAGGATAGATCCCTAACATGGCTGCACAGGATATCGCACAGCCCAGGCAGGTGGCATTGGTATCGGATGGAACATTGACACGGACATTGCTGACATCAGCGTGGATCTGCAGCCACAGTGGGCTGTTGGCTGTTCCTCCCGCAATGTTGATCTCCTTCACTTCCACACCCTTTTCCCTGAAGCCATCCAGCATGCGTTCAGTACCGAAAGCCACTCCTTCCAGTATTGCCCTGTACATTTCACTTCGGGTATGCGACAGTGACAGGCCATAGAACATTCCCCTGACATTGCCGTCATAATAAGGATGCTTGTTGCCCTGAAAGTAATCCAGCATTATTATCCCATTGCTGCCCACAGGAACCTTCCGAGCCTCTTCATCGAGCTGACGGTAGACACTGATTCCCTTATTCTCCAGATCCCTG
>CAMOMM010000263.1 GCA_946619805.1 uncultured Bacillota bacterium
GGTCAGCAGTCCAGCGCTGTGAAGGCCTTCGAGACAGCGGAAGCGGTAAGACTTGGGGCGACAGTTCTTGACAACTGTATGAATGTCGGAGCACTGAAGGACAAGAAGTACGATGAGATCAAAGATGAGTTCAAGGCATATGTTGACGCCGCCCAAGGAGTTATGACCAAGATGATCATCGAAGTCTGCTATCTGACCGATGACGAGATTAAGCGGGCCTGCGACCTGATTATTGAAGCAGGCATCGATTGGGTGAAGTCTTCATCCGGCCAGTATGCCGGACCGACTCTTAAGCAGGTTATGCTGATGGCGGACTGCTGTAAGGGAACCAACACCAAAGTTAAGGTATCCGGCGTGAAGGATCCCAGACCTCAGAACGCCTATGTATTCCTCCAGGCAGGCGCCGAGCTGATCGGTACCCGCCAGGCTCCCCAGATCATTGAAGAGTTTGATAACATGAGAAAGGCCGGCGTAATCCCGCCTTATGCAGGATAAACTACGGCGCAGCGATCCCTATGAGTATGAATCAGGTGAGAGTGTTTTGACACTCCATCCAATATAAAGAAGGTATAGAAGGAGGTTGTGGCTTTGGTTGACTTATCAAAAATGACGAAATGGGATATGGGTAAGTTGTTTGACTTCTCCGTACTTCCCAAGCAGACGACAGAGGCAGAGATCCGTCAGGGATGTAAGACAGCAATTAAATACAATTGCAAGGCATTCTGCTTCTCCTCTTCCGAGTGGACGCCTATCGTAGCAGAAGAATTAAAAGGGACAGATATTCAGGTTGGCGCAGCCATCGGATTCCCCTTCGGCCAGCAGTCCAGCGCCGTTAAGGCCTTTGAGACGGAAGAAGCGGTTCGTCTGGGAGCGACGGTTCTTGATAACTGCATGAATGTCGGCGATCTGAAGGATAAGAAATACGACAAGATTATGGCAGAGTTCAAAGACTATGTGAAGGCTGCCCAGGGCATTCCCACCAAGATGATCATCGAGACCTGCTTCCTGACCAAGGAAGAGATTGCAACCGCTTCCAAGCTGGTTGCCGAAGCCGGGATCGACTGGGTTAAGACTTCTACAGGCCAGTATGCAGGACCGGATGTAAACGATGTCATGATCATGGTGGATGCCGTCAAAGGTTCCAAGACCAGGGTTAAGGTAGCCGGCGTAAAGGATCCCAGACCCCAGAACGCCTTCTGCTTTATCCGGGCCGGCGCTGAGCTGATCGGAACCAGGGCAGCTCCCGAGATTCTGGATGGTGTGGATGACCTTAGAAAGATCGGCATTATCCCTGCCTATGTAGGAGATAAATAGGGAACAGTCTGTGACATCTTTTGACCTCAATATCATCAAGATAAGAATGAATTATCATAAACGTATGAGGCATCTGCGGTTAGGATAAATCCTGATGAAACTATTTGATGAATCCGGGTACAGTAATGCTGTACGGTAATTTTGAAGAAGCTGATCCCCGTGCAATAAGAGGGATCAAAAGTGAATAGGAGGTTCATATATGGCTCAGTATTTAATCGGTTTGGACGGCGGAACAACAGGATGTAAGACATGTATCTTTGACCTTGAAGGTAAATTGATGGGCAGTGATTACCGCGAGTATCCCTGCTACTATCCCCATCCCGGCTGGGTTGAGCAGATCGAAGAAGACCTGCTTCCCGCATTCTTTGACAGCATCAAGACAGCCATCGACAAGTCCGGGATCGATCCCAAGGACATCATCGGCTTCGGTTTTTCCAGCCAGGGTTCCGTAATCGGTCTTCTTGATGAAAATGGCGACCTGATCCGCCCCTGGGTTGGATGGCAGGATCTTCGAAGTGAAGGTGAAGGCGTTCAGTATTTGCTGGACCGCATGCCCAGAAGTGAGATATACAAACTGACCGGCGACCCGGTTGGAACCACATTTTCCAATGGTAAGCTGGCATGGCTCAAGCTCCATGAACCTGAGAACTGGGAGAAAACTGCTATATTCTCCACCATGCAGGACTATTTCCTGAAGAAATTCGGTGCAGATGGATATTATACCGACTATTCCTCTGCCAGCCGTGAAGGTATGATGGACATCGACAATAACTGCTGGTCCAAGGAAATGCATGACATGCTGGGTATCCCCCTGTCCAAGAGGGCGGAGATTGTTCATGAGCCCGGCAAGATCGTAGGCTACATCGGTGAGGAAGTATCGGCCAAGACCGGCATGCCGGTCGGCACCCCCATCTGTATGGGCGCTCACGATCAGAACTGCTGTACCTTCGGTGCCGGTGCTGTGGATGACGGAACTGCCGTACTGGTTATGGGTACCTTCGGTTCCTGCTTCGTAGTATCTGACAAGTCCATCCGTGATCCTAAGGAAAGACTGGTTGTTAAAGGAAATCACGGCTGCGGCAACTACACTATAGAGGCCTTCTCCAACACAGCAGCTTCTTCCTATCGCTGGTATCGTGATACCTTCTGCGATTATGAGAAGCTGAAAGGTGAAGAGACCGGCAGGGATCCCTATGACCTGATCAATGAACAGAT
>CAMOMM010000264.1 GCA_946619805.1 uncultured Bacillota bacterium
TATGGCAGTTCCTTCATGAGCGATGAGACAGGGGATATCGTGGAATCAGCCTCAAGAGATAAGGAAACGATTCTGATTCATGAATATGATCTTGATCAGTTGAAGAAGGACAGAATCGCCTGGGGACTTTTCCGCGACCGCAGGGAAGAGATGTACGGCATAATCAGCGGAAACAGATAAAAGAGTTAAGGACTTCATTTCGTGAAATAATTGTGAAATATTAGCGAAAGAAGTCTTTTTTCATGTCCTCATAAGTGTTATTATGTACATAGGAAAGCGATTTCGGTCGCAACAATAGGAGGAAAATCATGAAAAAGTTATTGGCAGTTTTATTATCTGTCCTCATGGTTGTCTGCATGTTCGGCTGCACAGGTGGTGGCGGCGAAGATGAACCAACACCAGAGCCAGGTGAAAAAACAGCAGCAGATGTCCAGAAGGAAATCCTTGCTGGCATTGAACCAGATGTATCAGTTACCGGTAAGTTAGTTATCTATTCACCTAACTCAAACGGTGAGATCAACGCTATCAGACCTGGTTTCACAACCAAGTATCCTAACGTAACAATGGAAATCATCTCCATCGGTACTGGTGACTGTATCTCCAGAATTCAGGCTGAAGCTGAAAACCCACAGTGTGACGTAATGTGGGGCGGCATGAACTTTGAAAAGTGGTATAACTTCCAGGGATACTGGGAAAACTACATTTCACCAAATGCTGACAACTTACCTGCAGAACTGCAGAACAAGACAGGCGAAGGCGCCGGTTACTTCACAAGCTATGGCTTAAGCGGTAACACAGCATTCGTCATCAACACCAGAATCCTGAAGAAGTTAGGTCTGGAAGTTTCTGACATTACAGGTTATCAGAGCCTGATCGATCATGCTGACAAGTTAAAGGGTCAGGTATTATCAGGAGACCCAGTCAAGTCTTCAAGTGCTTGGCAGGAACTGGTAGCTATGCTGTATGTCTACGGCGACGGCTTCAACAAGGGCTGGGCCGGACTCGATATGGACAAGAGCTGGGAATATGTTGAAAAGTTCATCAACGTTATCGACGGTTCAGTATTAAGCTCATCTTCAGCTGTTTACAAGAACGTTACAGCCGGTGAAGCAGCAATCGGTGTTACATACGAAGACCCTGCTTTACAGTTATTAAAGGATGAAGCTGAAGACATCACTATGATCTACCCTGCAGAAGGCAATAACTGGACACCATGTGCAGCAGCCATCGTCAAGAATGCTCCTCATATGGATCTGGCTAAGTTATTCATCGACTTCTTAATTTCAAAAGAAGGCCAGGGCTTATACCAGTGCACTACACTGCGTCCTGCTGACAAGACAAAGGTCAACATCGTAAAGGGCATCAAGACATTCGACGAGATCCCTAACGTATTCGATCAGGATCAGCTGTACATCGCCAGCAACACTGCTTCTTGGAAAGCAAAATGGAGCGAACTGCTGGATAAGTACAACGCAAACAAATAATCAATAAACATCGGCATAAAACTGGCAGGAGTGATTTGGGTCCTTTTTAACTCGAATCACTCTTTCTTTAAAAATTATTTATAGGAGGATAAAACCAATGAGTGTTGGTATTAAAATCAATCATGCCGTCAAAGCCTATGGCGATAACGTCGTAATTCCTGATCTTTCACTGGAAGTAAAGGACGGGGAATTCTTTACACTGTTAGGACCTTCCGGCTGCGGCAAGACCACACTGTTAAGAATGATTGCCGGATTCAACTCCATTGAAGGCGGAGATTTCTATTTCGGAGACAAGCGCATCAATAATCTTGACCCGGCCAAGAGAAACATCGGTATGGTATTCCAGAACTACGCTATCTTCCCGCATCTGACGGTTGAAAAGAACGTTCAGTTCGGTCTTAAGAACCGCAAGATCTCCAAGGAAGACATGGAAAGAGATACCAAGCAGTTCATGGATCTGATGCACATTACCGAATACAAGGACAGAATGCCTGAAAGACTGTCCGGCGGCCAGCAGCAGCGTGTTGCCTTAGCCAGAGCATTAGTCATCAAGCCTGATGTACTGTTAATGGACGAACCTTTAAGTAACCTCGATGCCAAACTGAGAGTTGAAATGAGAACCGTCATCAAGCAGATCCAGAGAGAAGTCGGCATTACCAATGTCTATGTAACTCACGACCAGGAAGAAGCCATGAGCGTATCAGACAGAATCGCCGTCATGAATCTCGGTGAGATCCAGCATATCGGCAAGCCTAAGGACATCTATCAGAGACCTGCCAATCTGTTTGTTGCCAGCTTCATCGGACGTACCAACTTAGTAAATGCCAAGCTGGTTATCAAGGATGACAAGGCTCATCTGTGCTTTGCGGACGGATACAGCTTCATCATGGAAAACATTCTGCCTGAGGAAATGCATGACCAGGATGTCATCGTTGCCGTCAGACCGGAAGAAATCGTCATCAACAGTGAAGAGGGTATCCATGGCAAGGTAGATGATTCCGTATTCCTGGGCCTCAATACTCACTACTACATCCTGA
>CAMOMM010000265.1 GCA_946619805.1 uncultured Bacillota bacterium
GTAATATGTCTGATATGTTGGCCAGCAGCTTGCTGCATGATATAAATGAAACATCCATGCAGATGAAGTCGATCTTTTCATCAAAATCGCTTCTGTGAAGTTCACGGCCGTTTACCCCTTCCCTGGCGATGATGCGCGGATCTTTTCTGAGTTTTTCAGCCAGCTGATCATGTCCCACATCGTAGGCATACACTTTGGCTGCCCCATGCTGTAAGGCACAGTCGGTAAATCCTCCGGTAGAAGCCCCGATATCCAGAACAGTCAGACCGTTAAGATCGATTTCAAAGGATTTAAGAGCCTCTCTGAGCTTGTATCCACCACGGGAAACATAGATATCGTCTTCCCTGGTAACACTGATCAGATCGGCTTCATTGACCTCATAGCCATCCTTGGTAACGACTCGGCCGTTTACCGTCACTTTTCCTTCCTTTATTGCGTTATGAGCCTGGGATCTTGTGGGATAATGTCCCAATTCAACAAGATATATGGAAAGCTTCATATACTTTATAGACGGAAAGTCTACTTTCTCCTGTTTCTCATGTCCAGAATTATCTTCTTGACACTGTTAAGACCGATAGGCATCAGATCAATATCCCTGATGGCTGAGTTGTATAGACTGATATAGACATCAGTGCAGCCCTTTAAACCGAGAATATTATAGAAAGTGGTCTTGTTGTTTTTAGCGTCGGAAGTGCTCTTGCCCATGATCTGCTCACCGGCCGTATAATCCAGTACATCATCCTGTATCTGGAAAGCCAGGCCGATCTTCTTGCCTACTTCAATGATCTGTGTTTCCAGTTCAGTATGCTTGGTTAAAACGGCTGCACACAGCAAAGGTGCTGTTAACAGCATGCCTGTCTTGTAGTATTCCATCATGGAGAGATCATCGATTTCAATGTTTTCTCTGGTAAGAAGTGCCATGTCCAGATCCTGTCCCTTGATCATGCCCTGATGTCCGGCACACTTGGAAAGAATGGAAACGATCTGTACTTTCTCATAGTCGGTATACTTGCTGTCAGCAACGACTTCAAAAGCCTTGGTCAATAAGGCATCACCGGCAAGTATTGCGGTTGCTTCATCAAAGCGCTTGTGAACAGTCGGTCTGCCTCTTCTGATGTCATCGTTATCCATTGCCGGCAGATCATCATGGATCAGCGAATAGGTATGGATCATTTCAATGGCAGCAGCACACTGATAACCATGTTCAGCGGAAAAACCGCAGTCCTGAATGAATGACAGCAGCAATAACGGGCGTAAACGCTTTCCAGGGGCCGTCAGAGCGTAATTCATGGCCTTGTCGACCAGAATATCCTCTTTTACGATTGAGGCCAGAAACTCTTCAAAACTACCGCTCATCGTCAAGGGCTCCCGTCTGATCAACTATCTCACTCAGTCTGGTCTTGAAAACGCTGAGCTTCTCATCACAGAATTTTGAAAGTCTGACGCCTTCTTCATAGAGGTTAAGAGCTTCATCAAGAGTGCAGTTTTCATTCTTGATCCTGTTTACGATCTCTTCGAGTTTTTTCTTGGCTTCTTCAAATGTCATATTATCCATGATATTTCTCCTTCCTTAACGGCTTGCTTATTACATATCCGTCCTTAAGTCTGGTCTGCATTTCGCTGTTTTCATCAATGTCATCAACATTTTTGATGACTCTGTTATTCTGCAGGGATACCGAATATCCCCTTCTCATTACACTGAGCGGTCCCAGTGAATCGATCATTTCAATGCTTCTGTCTATACTTTCCCTCTGATGGAGGAAATATCTCATTACTTCCGGATACAGGGATTCCTTCAGCTGACTTATGGTCAGTGAATTCTTCTGATAAAGATTCTGACCGGTCAGTTTGAGCTGACTGTTGAGACTGTTTAGCTGATTCTGCCGGACCATTGGTATCCTTACCAGATTTTCCTTCAGTGAGGTTACCATCTGATCAATTGCGATCAGTTCGTTTTCTCCCCTGACACGGATCCTGTCCAGTTCCATTGCACTTATTCTAAGTGACTGTGAGGCAGTCAGGATGCTGTGTGATACCATCTGTTCAATGGTTTCCATGGCCTGATCAATTTCCTTACGGACATCCTTTAATACCGGTGTGGCCAGTATACCGCACTCAGTCGGGGTTGCTGCGTTGTAGTCAGCAACCAGACCGGCAATGGTATCATCCTGCTTATGACCTATTCCAACTATTATAGGGGCTTTGGTTTTGAATATTTCGTGAGCCAGGTTTTCATCATTGAAGCACCACAGCTCACTAACCGAACCACCTCCCCTGGTCAGGATTATGACATCAGGATTGCAGGCATCAGCTGCACGCAATGCCTTGATAACACTGGCAGGTGAACCGTCACCCTGCATCAAAGCCGTAAATACCAGTGTCTGGGCACATGGCCATCTGGTTTCGATCTGATACACTGCATCTCTTAAGGCAGCTGTCTGCTTGCCGGAGATGACTGCGATCTTCATCGGATATTTCGGCAAAGGCTTCTTGCGGGCCGGATCAAAGTAT
>CAMOMM010000266.1 GCA_946619805.1 uncultured Bacillota bacterium
ATGCCATTGTTCATGGTCTTGATAAGATCAATGTCATAGTCCTTATAGAACTGATAGGTTGTTTCAGCCAGCTTTACCGGATCAAGATCGATTCCCGGCAGATGTGTCCACATTGCGTATGGCTGCCTGTCTGTTTTTAATCCGTTAACGGCGTTATATATACGTTCCTTCTTAGTTGTCATTAATCCTCCAGCATGATATGCAGAATTTCCAGGTCCGTACTCTTCATTCCTTCACGTCCCATTCTGCCGACTGCCTTGACAGTCTCGTCATCATCACTTTTTACAATGCCTTCACCAGGTCTGTATCTTAACCCTTTCTCAGCCATCCGCATGCCCTGTAAAGCTGCTTCAATGCTCAATGATATCTTGCCTGCGCAGCTGCTCTTAGCCCCGTCACAGACCATTCCGCCAATCGTAGCCATGGCATTTACCACGGTATCAGCTATCATCTGACGGGTTCCGCCTTTTAACCAGCAGATACCACATCCGGCACCTGCACCGGCACTTACCGCACCGCAATAGGCGCTGAGATAACCGATGTATTTCTTCTGATGCAAAGCCATCAGATTGGATAATACCAAGGCTCTTAACAGTTTTTCATGGGAAACATTGAGTTCTTTTGCGTATTCAATGACCGGCAGGGAAACTGTCATTCCCTGATTTCCGCTTCCGGAATTGATGACTACCGGCATGGCACAGCCATTCATTCTGGCATCACTGCCGGCAGCTGCCGCCGCTCTGGCACGGACAATTATGCTGTTGCCATAGGCTTCCAGCAGAGTCTGTCCCACACTTTCACCCCATCTGTTCTTAAGGCCTTCATTCGAGATGGCGGTATTGTCGGCTATCTGTCTTTCAATTGTTTCTCTGCCATCGTCAAGATCAACCGTTTCGGCATATTCGATGATGTCATCAATATTCATCAGATCGGTTTCAATGCCAACAATGGCATCTCTGTCAAAGGCCTTACTGAAGATGACTTCATCATCCCTGACGATTTTGGTGAAATTGGTGTGCGTCTGAGCTATTTCAACTTCTGCGGTATGATAGCCGCTTCTGACTTTTATCCGGATATACAGAGGCGGAACTTTTTCAGCCAGAATGACTTTCACTCTGACATGTTCCAAGGCTTCCTTAAGAGCCTTTCTGCCCTCATCATCCACATGGCTGATAACCTGCAGAGAGGCATCCGGGTCTCCTGCCACAATGCCCAGCAAAGCTGCAACAGGTATGCCTTTCAGCCCACCGCTGTTAGGCACCACAACTGCCTTGACATTCTTGACGATGTTGCCGCTGCAGTAGATTTCAACTTCTTCCGGCATTTCACCCAATACGCTTCTGGCCTTGGCAGCTGCCAGTGCCAGAGCGATCGGTTCGGTACATCCGGTAGCTTCAATGAGTTCCGATTTCAAAAGTGATGTATAAGTATCGTAAACTTCCCTACTCAGCATTCAGATAACCTTCTTCCTCAACTACTTCCTTCATCAGAGTGAAGACATATCTGTCAACATCCATTGGCAGTGCACATCCCGGAGCAAATACCACTCTCTTATCCTGACTTTCATTAAGCACTGTCAACAGACGCTTACGGAAGAACTCCTTGAGTTCATCGCGGTTATTGTCATCGTTGTAGTAGTCATAATGTCTGGCCAGTCCGGTGATGAGAACCTTATCAGTCATTTCCCTGACTTTGGCTACCGTGGAGATCGTATCTGATTCCAGCCCCGGAACACAGTTTTCCCAACTGTAAGCCTGGACGTCATATAACATGGCCTTGTCGAACATCAGATTGTTTTCCCCATGGACATGCAGTACGTTGAACCAGGTTCTATCCTTGATGTAATCCAGAAGTTCCAGATCATAAGGAGTACAGAACTCATCAAACAGTTCAGGAGTAATGACATTGGTTGTAATGTACTGATGAGCATAGAAGATGCCGTCAATGTGTGCTTCATTAATCAGTGCATCGAGATAGTTCTTATTGGTCTGAACCAGTTTTCTTAAGGCCTCGTGTACTTCCTCCTTATGGTTTTCCATTAAGGGAATGGTCTTGTTATGAGTACCTCTCTCCATCATTTCCTGTAAACAGGTAAGCGGTGTGAATATCGTTGCGATTACCGGCTTTTCACCTTTATAGTGTTCAACCAGATTCTTGGCAATCGCTACTTCTCTTTTAAATACCCAGTTATCCTTAGTCAATACCGGAATCTTCTTCAGTTCTTCCAGATTGGTGATCGGATAACGGTGGATCGTACCGTTCCAGTGAGTCGGATCCTTACTGAGAGTAATGTCCGCACCAAAGGCTTCCGGTACATAATGGCCGGTCGTCATGATCTTGACGAAGTCCCAGCCGCAGTAATCAGTAACCATGATGGTGGCTCTGGTCATGTCGGTAACATTGTGATCTACGAAAGGCATGTGAACCCAGCCGGCAACCCCGATGCGGTCAAACGGCTGATGGTTGATCATGGCCTTTATGCGTTCTGTAGATGTCATCATATGCAGTTA
>CAMOMM010000267.1 GCA_946619805.1 uncultured Bacillota bacterium
GATTAATCAGCACATGATGAAAAAGCGGATTTCGAAATCCGCCGCAAAGACGGAAGCTGAATTATGAATTCATTAAGTCAGATTATCAGGAAACAGTCTCCCACAAACCCAGTTCCTGATATCTCTCCTTAACTCTGGCGTAGTAGATGTGAAGGAACTTCCTCATGCCGGCTACGATTACCTGCTTATGAAGTTTTCCTTCCGCTTTCTTCTTCATCATGAAGTCATATACCGCAGTATCATCCTTAGGTTTAGTAACATACAGAGCGTTCATGACGAGGTAAAGGTGTCTTCTGATATTACTGTTGCCTTTCTTGGTTATTACTCTGTGAGAAGCCTTGAACTGCCCAGATTCATATGGAGGGACATCAATACCGGCCCCACAGACAAGAGACTTTTTACTGCGGTAAAACCTGATATCACCAATCTCAGCTATTAACAGAGGAGCCAGGATATAACCAACACCGGACATGTTTAAAACGACATCATATTCAGGGAAAGATGACGCTAAATGATGCAAACGTGTTAGAATGTCATTAAGCCCCTTATCAATGGTGACCAAAGTGTTGACTAAGCTTTCAACTATTAGAACGCAGGAATCATCTAGAGGGACGGTAGGGATACCTGATGAGGCAAGTTCGTATATCTTGGTGGGAGTTGAACTGAGGAATCGGTATCCTTTCTTTTTAGCCCATTTATCAAATTTGCTTAGGAATTTCTTCTGGGATAAGGATGTAATCTTATCGTAGTGCCGGAAATACAGAATGAAATCATACAGTCTCTGGTCATCAGTTAAGATCTTCTTTATTCCGGGCATGCACTTTTCCAGTTCAAGATCCAAAGCCTGTTTTACAGCGATCTTGGGCTTCTGATAACTGACATAAGATCTGGCGAGTCTTTTCAGCTCATCTCTGGTATTATCAGCGAAGCTGTAGTCCTGAAGAGAGAACCACTTCTCGCAGCCATATGCCGCTATGATGGTAGAGTCATACTTGTCAGTCTTGATTCCTCGGAAGTTATAGTTTTTGGCGAACAGTTTCATTCTTAAGGGATTGATCACTGAAACAAAGTAACCATTCTTCTTAAGAAAAAGTAAGACCGGCCAATGATAGATGCCAGTCGCTTCCATCACAATCCTGACATCTGTTCCGCCGGTCAGCTTCTGAATAGTTTGGTGGAGATCTTCAAGATCATCCTTGGCATGTTTGAAGTCTCTGGGAGTAAGAACGCATTCTCCGGTTTCCCTGAGGATGCATACGGTTGATTTGCCTTTAGCGGCATCAATACCGATACTGTACATACATTGTCATTCCTCCTTTGCGTTGTACAAATACGACTGTGTGCTTTCCTGTTCATAACAGCTGTCTTCATCCAGATTAGTCGCATGACACGAGTGTATGGAATACTGCCATATCCCAACATGCATAAGCGGATGCGCAAGATAAGAGTATGAACTGACCGATTTTAACGCGAGAGATCGAAGTGATTCCCAATAGAAATATCGTCAAAAAGCCACACTCTTATCTTACACAAAACAGTGTTATCCTTATAACTCAAATGAGAAGTTATAGGGTATAATTTAATCGTACTAATTAATATAGAAGTGTAAAAACAATATTGAAGGGATGGTGAGCACCATGATTATAAATACCGGTCAGAGAACAGACATACCGGCTTTTTTTGCTGAGTGGTTCGCCAACAGGTTAAAAGAAGGGTATGTATGTGTACGTAATCCCTATAACCCTGAACAGGTAAGCCGTTACCGTCTTGACCCTTCAGTTGTTGATGTTATAGGTTTCTGTACCAAGAATCCAGCCCCGATGTTTCCTTACATGGACTTGTTAAAGGATTATGGTCAGTACTGGTTTGTTACAATAACACCCTATGGCAAGGACATTGAACCTAATGTACCTGATAAGCATGTCATATTACAAGAGTTTAAGAAGTTATCAGAAATGGTTGGAATCAATTCCATTGCCTGGCGTTATGACCCGATCTTCATCAACGAAAAGTACACAATGGAATACCATCTCAGAGCTTTTGAAAAAATGGCTAGGGAATTAGACGGTTATACCAAAACAGTAGTAATCAGCTTCATAGATTTATATGAAAAGGTAAAGGTTAATTTCCCGGAAGTTAAGGAAGTTGAACAGTTACAGCGTTTAACCCTGGGTAAGGAAATAATAAGAATTGCCAGGGAGCATGGCATGACAGTAAAGCCATGTGGCGAAGGTAGTGAACTGGCAGTATATGGAGCAGATTGTGGTGGTTGTATGCTTATCTCTGATTATGAGAAAGCCATTGGTCAGAAGCTTGAGGTACCGGCCTTTAAGGGTGCCAGGGAGTTATGTTCCTGTTATCTTTCCTGTGACATAGGAGCATATAATACCTGTAAGCACATGTGCCGTTACTGTTACGCCAATGTAAGTAGGGAAAAGGTAATGCTCAGAAGTAAGATGCACGATCCTAAATCTCCGTTTCTGATTGGTAACTATAAGGAAAAT